>CACXFF010000314.1 GCA_902766805.1 uncultured Coriobacteriaceae bacterium
CAACCATCGGTCCGAGGACATGCCCCGTGGCCCACGCCGGCCCGTCCCCGCGAGAACAGCGTGGCCGCCGCGGGCACCATCCCGCCGACGCCAAGGCCAGCATATCAGGTCTGTGATTCCGAGCCTTCTGGAAGCGCCTCGCGCTTGAGCGCGTGCTCGTAGAGTTCCTTGCAGCGCTTGCCGATGTGACTCGAGGGTGCCCTTGGCGTTTGCCTGACCGGCGAGCCTGGGCGGCTCGCCGGTCAGGTGCGGGCGCCTTAGGCTGCTGCGGGCAGCGCGGAGCTGTTGCCGGAGCTCGATGAGGTCGACGAACCCGATTCCGTCGAGCCCGACGTGGTTCCTGTGTTCGACGAGCTGCTTGCCGACGACGACCCGGACGCGCTGCTCGCGCCGCTCAGGTCGAGCGTGAAGACGCAGGTCGTCGGGTCGAAGCCCGACCCCAGGATCGACGAGCAGAAGTCGACGCACCACGCGTGGCTGGGACGGCTGTCGTCGGGGCGCCAGGCGTTGGTGGAGGCGACGCTGTCGGTGTAGTCCATGAGCTTGTAGGTGGTCATGTCGGGGTTGTAGGACGGTTCGGTGCTCTCGTCGTCGATGCCGTAGCTGGACACCGTGATGGCACGGTGCGCCACGAGCGGCGTGAAGGTCGCGGCGTCGACGCGGGCGTTGCCAGAGGCGTCCTTGATCAGGGTCACCTTGGCGATGCCGCCGATGAGGTTGGCGTCCGTGTCCATCGTGGAGATGAAGTTGCCGGTGGACCAGTACACGGGCACGACCTGGCCGCTCGAGCTGGTCACGGTGCTCACGGGCTGGATGACGTGCGGGTGGTTGCCGATGATCACGTCCACGCCCCAGTCGGCCATGGCCTTGGCGAGGTCGATCTGCTCGCTGTTGGGCGTGGTTTCGTTCTCGGTGCCCCAGTGCGGGCACACGATGGTGAGGTCTGCCGTGGACTCGGCGATCTGCACGTCGCGCTTGATCTGGTCGTAGTTGATCTCGCAGACGGCGTCGTAGGGGTCAGGGTAGCCGTTGAGGTCGTAGGTGTAGTTGAGGATGGCGACCTTGAAGCCGTCCTTCTCGTAGTAGATGGGGCCGTACTCGGCAGCTGTCTCCTGCTGCGGCATGTAAGCGCCCACGACCTGTACCTCGGGGAAGTGGCTACGCCAATACTCGAGCTCCTTGCGCAGGCCGTCGCTGCCCTGGTCCATGGCGTGGTTGGAGGCGTGCAGGATCACGTTGAAGCCCGCCTTGGCCTCCGCGTCGGCAATCTCCTGCGGGCCGTTGAAGGTGGGGAAGCCGGTGTAGGCGAAGGTGCCGCCGCCCGCGAGCGGGGTCTCCTGGTCGATCATCGCGATGTCGGCCCAATTGAGGTCGTCGAGCACGTGCGCGAAGAGGTGGTCGTAGTTGCGCTCCTCCATGGAGATCTCGCCGCTCTCCCAGACGCCGTGGTGCACGAGCATGTCGCCGACCATCAGCGCGTTGATGGTGACGTCGTGCGGGCCCTGGGCCACCTCGGTCTGCGCGACGCTGCCGCTGCCCTCCGTGAGGGGGGCGCCCTGCTGCTGTTGCTCCTGCTGCGGCTGCTGGGCATCGCCCTTGCTGCAGCGGGAGACGAAGAGGAACGCGCACACGCCTACGACCACGAGGGCGATGATGAGGATGATGAAGGGCACTGGGCTGCGTCGCTGGGGTCGGCGGGCCTGCGGGGGAGCCTGGCGCAGGTGCGTCCTGCCCTGGGGCTGCTGGGCGGCATGGGCGCGGGCCTGCGTGTTCGTCGCGCGTCGGTGGGCAGCCGCGCGACGCTGACCGCTTGCGCTGCCAGCCGGCACGTAGCCGCCGGCCTGCTGGTAGCCACCCTGCTGCGGGTAGCCATCGCCGGCCTGCTGGTAGCCACCCTGCTCCGGGTGGCCACCCTGTTGCTGGTAGGGGTTGTTGCGCTGACCCCGATGGGCGGGCCGGCTCGCGCCGTAGTCGTTGTTGTAATCTGACATGCTCGACCTTTCTCTGCGGTCGGCCCTGTGCCGCCGCCTCGTTGGCATAAGTATGTTCACGATACGTCAGCGCGGGCGCCCGCCCGTCTAGAAACGCGCATCTTCAACGTCTTCCCAAATACCCGTGCCTCTGCGGCGGCGTCACAGGGGCCTCCGCCGCGCTGGTCGGCCGGGCTGCCCGGGCGATGTGACGGTCATAAGAAGGCCCGTCCGCTGTGCTACGATTCCTAACGTTTGTAGTAAATCCGCTTCGGCGGGTGCGGTCCTGGAGGTCCCTTGGGCACGGTAGAAAAACGCGACGGCGCAGCGGGTGCTGAGTTGGCTCAGGGAGCCGACTGGTACGCGCCTGCGCAGCGAGACTGGTTCATCCTGCGCGAGCTGGTGGGCAAGGACTTCAAGCTCAAGTATCGGCGCAGCTTCCTTGGTGTGGCGTGGTCGGTCCTCAACCCGTTGCTCATGATGTTCGTCATGACGATGGTGTTCAGCTTCTTCTTGCGCTATTCCAACATCGAGCACTACAGCCTCTACCTCATCATCGGCAACATCACCTGGTCGGTGTTCTCCGACTCCACCAACAACGGCATCTGGGCCATCATCAACGCGAGCTCCCTGCTCAAGAAGGTGAAGGTGAACAAGCTGGTCTTCCCGGCCCAGAAGGTCCTCTTCAGCCTGGTGAACTTCGGCTTCTCGCTGATCGCGGTGGTCATCGTCATGCTGTTCGAGGGCGTCATGCCCTCGGTGCATCTGCTTTGGCTGCCGCTCATCTTGCTGTTGCTGCTGGCCTTCTGCATGGGCATGGCGCTGCTGCTCTCGGCGCTGGCGGTGTTCTTCCGCGACGTGATCCACCTGTGGGGCGTCGCGCTGATGGCGTGGATGTACGCCACGCCGATCTTTTGGCCGCAGGAGATGATCGCCGACGTGCCCTACGCGGCAGTGCGCGTCATCATGCAGCTCAACCCCATGTACAACTTCATCAACGCCATGCGCTGCGTCTTCATCTGGGACATGGCGCCGACGCTGCGCACTTGGCTGCTCTGCGCCGGTGCGTCGGTCGTGGCGTTGATACTGGGCTACCTGGTGTTCCGCCGTTCTGAACGCAAGTTCATCCTGTACATCTAAGGAGGAGTGATGGCTACCGACACGCAAGAGGCCGCGATCGTCGTCGACGACGTGTCCATGATTTTCAACATCGCTTCTCAGCAGTACAACTCGCTCAAGGAGTACTTCATCGCCCTGGTGCGCCACGAGTTGCAGTTCAAGGAGTTCCGCGCCCTCAACCATGTGAGCTTCGAGGTCGCGCGCGGCGAGGCCTTCGGGCTGGTCGGCACGAACGGATCGGGTAAGTCGACGTTGCTCAAGATCATCGCCGGCGTGCTCGAGCCCACCAAGGGACGCGTGGCCATCGGCGGCACCATCGCCCCACTGATCGAGCTGGGCGCCGGCTTCGACCTGGAGCTGACGGCGCGCGAGAACATCTACCTGAACGGCTCGCTGCTTGGCTACAGCCGCGAATTCATCGACGAAGCCTTCGATTCGATAGTGGACTTCGCCGAAGTGCGCGACTTCATCGACATGCCGCTGAAGAACTACTCGAGC
>CACXFF010000315.1 GCA_902766805.1 uncultured Coriobacteriaceae bacterium
CGTGCGAGGTCGAGCAGTTCCCCCACCAGCCCGTTCATGCGTTGCGCCTCGTGGCGTGTGGCCCGCATCCAGCCCAGGTCCTCCTCGGAGAAACGCTCGGGATGCGCGAGCAGGATGTCGGTGTTGGCCATGATCACGGCCAAAGGCGTCTTGAGCTCATGCGACGCGTCAGCCACAAAACGGCGCTGCTGCTCGAAGGCGCGCTCGATGGGCGCGACCACGCGGCGCGACAGCAGGAAGGTGGCCACGCCCACCACCAGGGCGGCGAGCGCCACCACGACGAGATAGCCCGTGAGCTGGGACGCGAGCGCGTCGCGCATGGTGGAGGTGTCCGCCACCGCGATGCGCATGGCGCCGTCGGCGAAGCTGCGCCGCCAGCGCAGGTGCAGCTCGGGAAGCTCCCCGGCATCGTCTTGGGCGTTCACCGCCTGCTCAAGCACCTGTGACAGCTCCTGCGTGCCGATGTCTACGGCCAGGCCGTTGGAGCGCAGCACGATGCCGCCGTAGGACACCTCGGCGCAGAACACCGGCACGCGCGCGGGGCCGGCGTCCGTCTGGCCGAGCGCGCCGCCTATCACCGGACGCACATCGAAGGAGCCCACGAGTGCACGCTCGAGCGCCTGGTCCAGCGCGTCATCGTAGGCGACGGCCGACGCGTGGTAGCTGAGGCCCAGCACGCAGGCCAGCACGCAGGTCACGAGACCCACCGTGAGCACGACAAAGGTGCGGCGCAAGCGCATGATCATCTCGGCCGCCCCCTCCCTGGCACGTCGGCCCTGTTGCCTATGATGGCACGACGCGCGCCCGAACGCCCGTCACGCGATGCCTCACGCGCGACGCAGCTCCTCCAGCCGGTAGCCCAGCATACGCAGGGTCGTGATGGACACCCGCGAGCCAAGGTGGGCGATCTTTTTGCGCAGGAACGAGACGTAGGCCTCCACCGAGTTCTCCGTGGCATTGGACTCGCCGCCCCAGACGCTCTCGAGCAGGTCCTGCTTGGACACCACGCGCCCGGTGCCGCTCATGAGCTGGCGCATGACGTCGAACTCTTTCTGCGAGAGGTGGATCTGACGCCCGTCGCAGGACAGGTCATGCGACGCGAGGTCCAGCGTGAGGTCCCCGAAGCTGAGGCGGGCAGGCGCCTCGTCGTAGGCCCGGCGCGTGAGCGCCCGCAGGCGCGCCAGCAGCTCGGGAGCCTCGAACGGTTTGGTCATGTAGTCATCGGCGCCCGCGTCCAGCCCGCTCACCTTGTCGGAGGTCTGTGTGCGGGCCGTGAGCATGAGCACGGGAACGTCGTCGCCCGATGCGCGCAGCGTGCGCACCAGCGTGAGCCCGTCCACCCCTGGCAGCATGAGGTCGAGCACGATCGCGGCGTAAGCTCCCCGGCGCGCGAGCGCCAGGCCCTCGTTGCCGTCATAGGCCGCTTGCGCGTCATAGCCCTCGCTCTCCAAGATGTGACAGATGGCATCGGCGAGGCTCCGTTCGTCCTCCACGACCAAAACGTTCACAGGCGGCCCCTCTCTCTGACGCCGTTCCTCAATCCTGCAAGCCAGTATAGGAGTGCCCAAAGACAGCGAACCCCAGACGTTGCGTCTTGAGGTTCGCGTAAGGTTCACATCTGCGCACGGCGGGACAGACCGCCGTGCCTGGGTACGGGCTAGGCGAAGTCCAGGTCGTCCTCCGCGTCGATGTCGGTCACGAGCGCGGCACGCACGTCGTCCGGGTCGGCGAGCTGCTCGTCAGACGCCCCGTCAGCCCACGCCTGCACGTCGGCCATCTCGGACTCCAGGCCCAGGCTCACGCGCGGCGCGTCGCCCCAGAGGCGCTCGAGACGGTAGTACTCGCGCGTATCCTGCTGGAAGATGTGCACGACGAGCGCGCCGTAGTCCACCAGCACCCAGTTGCCGCCGGCACGGCCCTCGATGGACAGCGGCTTCTCGTCACAGTTCTCGGAAACCTTGAGCTTGATGTCGTCGACCAGGGTGTCGGCCTGGCGGGCGTTGTTGGCGGTCATGATCAGGAAGTAGTCGCAGACGTCCGAGACGTCGGTGAGGTCGATGAGCAACAGGTCGCGGGCCTTCTTCTCGTCGGCAGCCATGGCCGCGACGCGCGCGAGCTCAAAGGAGGTTGATGCCATGCGTGTGAGTCCTTTCGTGCGTGTGATACCAATCCCCTATGGTACCCGAAGCCAAGGGCCGCACACCGCCCCTCCACAATCGCGTGCGGTGCGGCATGCGTTCATCCGCGAGCGCGCGCCAGTGCCAAGGCGTTGTAGGTGCTCAGGGTGCCCGGCCACAGGTAACGGTCGGTCTGCAGCACGTAGACGACACCGTTGCGGAACGACTCCCAGAACACGTCCGTCAAGGGCGCCCGCCGCTCGACCATCTCGCGCACCCTACGGATGCCCTGCACGTCTTTGCGCCGGGGCTCGATGCCGTCGGCCACGAAGACGATCATGTCGAGCGGCGTCATGTCGGCGGCGCCGGTCGTATGGCGGTCGATGGCCTGCAGAACCGACGCGCTGAGCTCGGGCCAACGCTCGGGCAGCTCCCGCGCCGCCACCATGCCGTGATACAGGTTGGTGACCAGCGCAGGGTCCACGCCCAGGTCCACGCCATAGCGCTCGGCCCGGGCGCGTTGGGCGTCGTCGTCATAGGCTTTGGCCCAGTCGTGCAGGATGCCGGCCACACGCGCCTCGTACGCGTCCTCGCCGTAGAGGACCGCCATGGCCTCCGCCGTGCGCGCCACCGACAGCGAATGCTCGAGGCGCGCGGGCTTGGCGCTCAGCTGCACGGCGAGCGCCTCCTCGTAGGCCGCGATGCGCCCGCGCTGCTCCCGATCGTAGTCCGGCGCCTGTACCTTGGGTATCTTCCAATGCTTCTCTGCCACGAATCCTCCTCGCCACGCCGCGCCTGGCACGTGAGGCGCGGCGGCGCTTGCTAGCTGCGGTAAAGGCCGCGCTTCTCGATGTAGCCCACGACCGCGTCGGGCGTGAGGTAGCGCACGCTCTTGCCCTGCGAGACGCGTTCGCGCAGGTAGCTCGACGAGATGGACAGGGCCGGGATCTCGAGGTAGCGCACGTCGAAGTCCAGGCCCGACTCCTCGATGCCGCGCTGCGCGCTCTCCAGGTCGTAGCCGGGGCGCGTAGCGCCGACGAAGGTCGCCAACGACGCCAGCTTGTCAGCGTCCTTCCAGGTGAGGATGCTCGCGATAGCGTCCGCGCCCGAGATGAAGTAGAGGTGGCAGGCGTCGCCATAGTGCTCATGGAGCTGGCCGAGCGTCTCGGCCGTGTAGGTGATGCCGGGGCGCGCGATCTCGAAGCGGCTCGTCAGGAACTGCGGGTTGTCCGAGGTCGCGAGCAGCGTCATGGCATAGCGGTCCTCGGGGTCGGAGACATGGCGGTCCTGCTTGAAGGCGGGGCTGCCCGCGGGCATGAAGAGCACCACGTCCAAGCCCACCTCGCCCATGGCCACCTCGGCAGCCACCAAGTGGCCGTTGTGGATGGGATCGAAGGTGCCGCCCATGATGCCCACGCGCACGACGCGATTGCCCACATAGGGAAGCTCTGGCAGGCTCGTGGGCGACAGGCCAACCGTAGTCACAAGCGCACTCATCGCACCTGCCCCTCGCCCCTCAGCAGGTATTTGGTCGTCGTGAGCGCCGTCGCGCCCATGGGTCCGCGTGCGTGGAGCTTCTGGGTGGAGATGCCCACCTCGGCGCCCAAGCCGAACATGCCGCCGTCGGTGAAACGCGTGCTCGCGTTCACGTACACGGCCGCCGCATCCACGCCCGCGAGGAAGCGTTCGCCCGCCTCGTAGTCGCAGGTGACGATGCACTCGGAGTGATGGGTGCCATGCGCGTTGATGTGGGCGATGGCCTCGTCTACGCCGTCCACGCAGGCGACCGAGATCTTCAGCGCGAGGTACTCGGTGTCCCAGTCCTGCTCGGTCGCCTCCCCCATCGTGATGCCGCCGCCCTCCAGAGCCTCGCGCGCGTCCGCGTCGCCCACGAGCTCGACGCCCCGGTCGGCCAGCGCCGCGCAGACGGGCGGCAACAGGGCAGGCGCTGCGTCGCGGTCGACGAGCAGGCTCTCGATGGCGTTGCACACGCCCGGGCGCTGCGTCTTGGCGTTCACGGCGATGTTCACAGCACACTCGGGGTCAGCCGTGCGCTCGAGGTACAGGTGGCAGTTGCCCACGCCCGTCTCGATCACGGGCACCGTGGCCTGCTGCACGCAGGCCTGGATGAGCGAGGCGCCACCGCGCGGGATGAGCACGTCCACCAGCCCATTGGCACGCATGAGGTCGCTGGTCTGCTCACGGCCGGGCTTGCTCACGTAGGTGACGGCGCCCGCCGGCAGGCCAGCCGCCGCCACGCCCTCGCGCAACGCCTCGACCATGGCCTCGCAGGACAGGGCTGCTGCCGAGCCGCCGCGCAGCACGCAGGCGTTGCCCGCGCGCAGGGCCAGGGCGGCGATGTCGGCAGTAACGTTGGGGCGCGCCTCGTAGATGGCCGCGACCACGCCCATGGGCACGCGCAGCTGCGTGAGGCGCACGCCCGAATCCAGCGTGCGTCCGGAGACGACCTCACCCACGGGGTCGGCCTGGGAGGCCACCGCGCGCATGCCCGCGGCGATGTCACGGATGCGGCCCTCGTCCAGGAACAGGCGGTCGAGCAAGGGCTCGCTCATGCCGTTCTCGCGGCCGCGGGCCATGTCCTGGGCATTGGCCGCCACGATATCGGCGCTGTGCGCCTCGAGGGCCGAGGCGGCGGCTTCGATCGCGCGCGAGCGCTGCGCTGCCGAGCAGGCGGCGACCGCCGCGCTCGCGTCCTTTGCCTCCTGCGCCGCCTGCAGCGCGCTCACCTGGTCTGCCATCGTGGCCTCCCCTTCTCCCACGCCCCGCGCGGGACCGCAGCTCGTCAGAACACCAGCAGGTCGTCGCGGTGGATGGCCGCCTGGCCCGCGTGGTCGGGATAAAAGCGCTCGACGACCTCAAGCTTGAGGCCGCGCACCTTGTCCAAGTCCTCTGAAGCGTAACGGACGGCACCCCTGCCCAGCAGCCTCCCCTGGGCATCCGTAACGTCCACGATATCTCCCTCGGCGAAGCTGCCCTCCACGGAGCTCACGCCCACCGGCAACAGCGAGGCACCGTCGCGCACGAGGGCCCGTGCGGCGCCGTCGTCCACGACGAGGCGGCCGCGCGTGACGCCCGCCAGGCCAATCCACAGCTTGCGCGCGCCCTCACGGCTCGCGGCGCGCTCGGGGACGAAGCGCGTGCCCACTTCGGCCCCATGTGCCACGTCCAGAAGCACGTCCGCACGCCGTCCCGCGGCCACGACCATCTGCGTGCCGGCCGCCAGCATCGCGCGCGCGGCCCGCAGCTTGGTGCTCATGCCGCCGGTGCCCACGGCCGAGCCCGTGCCGCTCGCCATGCGCATGACGGCGTCGTCCACGCGCGAGAGGCGCGGGATGAGGGTCGCGGTCGGGTCGGTCTGGGGGTTGGCGGTGTACAG
>CACXFF010000316.1 GCA_902766805.1 uncultured Coriobacteriaceae bacterium
CGTTCTTGTTCAGCAGCTTGTGAAAGTGGAATTGCCGCTGAACAACGATGTCCTTCAGGACGACGGCCTGCTTAAGCGCGTTAATCCTAGCCATTAAGCTCAACACTAGCTTGCCGTCTCCTGCGAACAGCCTCTTCGCTGTCTTGGAGTCAGTGCATTGCTCCTCGACCTTCTTCGATGCGTAAACAACTTCCAAGCTTGGCCCGCTTTCCAAGTAGATTACCCAACGGGTAATTCATTGTACAGCGTCATCGTCTGTCCATCAAGCGAGTGGTTGCGTATTTCACGCAAATGGAGGAGCGGAGGTGCCCCTCCCGCCCATGCCCCCCGTCGGGCAAACGAGTACCGTACGGTACTTGTGATAGCATCTGAGTCCCGTACGATACTTGTCTGGAGCAGTCATGCCTCGATTCGAAGAGCTCAGCGACGCCGCGTCGTTCGGGCGCGTCGTGCGCGCGGAGCGCAAGGAGCGGGGGCTCTCCCAGCGCGAGCTCGCCCAGCGCTGCGCCTGCTCCCAACGTTTCATTTCCGAGCTGGAGCGGGGCAAGCAGACGGCTGAGCTCGGGAAGGCCCTGGGGGTGCTCGAGGAGCTCGGACTGGCCGTGCGCGTGGAGAGGCGCGACCCCGCGGCGGCCGGCAGGGAGGCCGTCGACCGCCTCGTCGAGCGCACGGTCGCGCGGCTGGGGCGCCCGGAGCGCAAGCGCCCCTCGCTCTCCGACTACCTGTGAGGAGCTGCCCATGGACGCACTAGACGCCGCCTACGCCCGGCTCGTCGCCCGCTGGCAAGGCCGTCGCATCGCGACGCGCGACGAGCTCTCCGCCGCCCTCGCCGACTACCGCGTGCGCTTCGCCTACAACTCGGGCAACATCGAGAACCCCGCGCTCACCTACCACGACACGCGCGACGTCTTCGAGGAGGGCAGGGTCCGGGGGTACTCGGGCGACCCGCGCACCCTCTTCGAGATACAGAACCTCAAGGAGTGCCACGAGCTGATCCTCGACGCCTTCGCGACGAGGCGGCCGCTCGACGAGGGCCTCGTGCTCGAGGTCCACCGCACCCTCACCCAAGGGACGTACGGGGAGCGCCGCTGGCGGGCGGGGGAGCGGCCCGGCACGTACAAGCGGGGCGCCTGCGTGGTTGGCGCGGGTGACGTGGGCGCTTTGCCGGACGAGGTGCCAGGCGAGATGGAGGCCCTGCTCAGGGAGGTGGCGTCGGCTCCGGCGGGCAGCGCGCTGACGCTGGCTGCGTACTTCCACGCGGTGCTGGAGAACATCCACCCCTTCGCCGACGGCAACGGCCGCGTGGGCCGCGGGCTCATGAACTACCTGCTGCTCGTGCGCGACCACCCGCCCGTCATCGTGTTCGAGGCAGACCGCCTGGCGTACTACGGGGCGATGGAGGCCTGGGACGCCGAGCGCGACCTCGACCCGCTGCGCAGCTTCCTCAAGGCCGAGGCCGTCCGCACCTGGGCGTGACGGCGCCATGACGACGCTCTTCCCGGGTGACACGTGAAGACCCGATGCGGAGCCTGCGTGGTGTGCCGTGGCGGCGAGTGGGTGGAGTCGTTCGGCGCCTCATGGCGCCCGGCGGCCATGCTCGTAGTGAGGGCCTCCCTGCCCAAGCGCAAGGGCACGCCCCGTACCCGTCGACGAGTCCATGTCTTTCGCCGAGCGGGCTGCAGTCTTTCGCCTGCTTGATACAACGTCTCGCCGAGGTCCGATGTATGCTGCGCGTGTGCGCCGCGCGCTGCGCGGCATGCCTCCAAACAGCACAACCGAATCGCGTGGGAAGCCTCTGAAACGATCATGGGAAAAGCTCCGAAGTACTTCGACTACCTGCACAAGCACGGCCAGTTCCTCACGGACCGATTCGGCCTGAGGTGCGAGAGGGAGAGCCTGGAAGCCGACATCGCCCACTACCGTCGCAGGCGCGCCAACGAGAGCCAGTACTGGATCGCGGGCGTCTACATCCGCAGGATGCGCGACAGGATGGCGGACAGCTACCTGGAGGCCAGCCAGTTCGGGTACAGCAAGCAGCTCGGGAAGAAGCTCCAGGAGGGTATGCAGGAC
>CACXFF010000317.1 GCA_902766805.1 uncultured Coriobacteriaceae bacterium
GGGTCGAAGTCAGTGTTGTTCGCGTCGGAGAGCAGCGAGGACTCGACCGCCGCCGTGGCGCCGAACGCCCAGCAGGTCTGCCACGGCGCCTGCTGCTTGACGGGCGTCACCCAGCCCTTCGTGCGCATGTCGAAGCTCGCGGGGAGCTCGGAGGTCGCGGGCGTGACCGGCTTGGCGCCGTCGTCGACCGCCCACTCGGGAACACCAGCGCCTACCGCCCCGAGAGCCAGCTCGTCAGCCGCGAGGGCGACTCCCACCGGAGCCATCAGGGGCGAGAGCGCCAGCGTCAGCGCGGCGACTGTCGCGAACGGCTTCTTCGCGTTCCAACGTTTACTCATAGGTTCCCCTTTCTCGCCAGGCTGGAGTCGACCCAGCCTGAAGCTTTGGCGTCCTGCCATCTGGTACTGCTACGACGCTGCCCGCCTCTCGTCTCACTCTGCACTCGCTCTGCAGCGTGTTTCTCTGCGGGGCAGCGCGGACCTTATGGGCCGCCGGCATTCCCACGCCCGAGCCGCAGATGGGCCCTGCCGTTGCGCCTGGCCGAGCCGACGACGCGGAGGCGAACCCGCGCCCGACATGATACGGCAGCTTTACGGATTGGCAGCCGCGCAATCGACAGGCGCGGACGGGTTGGCGCCAGGCCGTGAGGGACGAGCGAGGCTTGGGGACCCTGCGCTGGGGTCGCAAACGGCATTCTGCACGTTTGAGCGCCTGTGAAGGGGGTCGCAAACGAGAGAAAGTGCGTTTGGGTGCTCGATCGGCTGCACCCAAACGGCCAAAGTGACGTTTGCGTACCCGGTGGGCTGCACCCAAACGGCAAGAAGTGCGTTTGAGTACCCCTCGCCCCGTACGCAAACGGCGAAAGTCACGTTTGAGTACCCCCTTGGCCGTACCCAAACGGCCAAAGTGACGTTTGAGTACCCAGTTGGGCGTCCTCAAACGGCCAAAGTGACGTTTGCGTACCCGGTTGGCCGCACCCAAACGGCGAAAGTCACGTTTGCGTACCCGGTGGGCCGCACCCAAACGGCGAAAGTGACGTTTGCGTACCTGCCAACGCGCGGTGGCGGGGACGGCGGGCAACGCGGCTTGGTTAGGCGAACAGGGGACGCGGCACATCCAGGCGGCCCCGCCCATTGGCCACGGTGTACACCTCGCAATTGCCGAGATGTTTGGACCAATAGCTGCCACCCGACGTCGGGGTCAGGTACTCCAGGATGCCCTTCATCGCGATGGCGTGGGTGGAGACGAGCACGTCACCGCCCAAGCCCGCGATCGACTCCACGAAAGCACCCGTGCGCGCCACGACGTCTGCCAGCTGCTCCATGCCGTCGGGCGCTGGATTGTGCACGAAATCCTGGAAGAAGGTGAGCACTTCGGGCGGCAGGTTGTTGAGATCGGCGCCTTCGTAGGGACCGTAATCCATCTCGATGAGCCGCTCGTCCACCTGCACGGGCAGGTCGGGCGCCACGATCTGCGCCGTCTGAATCGCCCGCCTGAGGGGACTGGCATACACGTGCTCGAAGCTCACGCCCCGTTCGGCAAGCTTGGCCGCCGCCTCCTGGGCCTGAGCGATGCCGGCTTCGTTGAGCGGCTGGTCGCTGCGGCCCTGCAGCGCGCCTGCCTTGTTGAGCACGGTCTGGCCGTGACGGATGAGGTAAATCACACGGACTCCGATCTATGTAGTCATGCGTCATGGATGCCAAGGGCGTGACGTTGGGCGCCAAGGACATGCTGGACACCGTCGGCATGCCGCTTCAGCCGCCACATCCTGCAACAGCGCAACAAGCTTACTGCACGCCGCCCGCATCGACACCGTCCATCGCAACAACCGCAACCGTATGAGCCGCCCCGGCGCCTTCGACAGCCGACTCCCACCGCCGAAGCCGCTACCTCGGATTACGCCTCCTTGGCACCCGTCGCGGCCACCCCGTCGGCCCCAGCGGCTTCGGCATCGGCACAACAACGCGCGTAGCGTATCTCACCATCAGCGCACGTCGTCAGATGCCAAGGACGCGATGACCTTCGGCACGCGCTGCACGCGCCGTACCTGCAGCCCCGCCGGCTTACGCCTCCCCGTCCGACCTGGCAGCTTCCGTACCAGCAGCCTCCTCGGCGACTTTGCGGCGACGACGGCGCTTGCGCGGGGGCAGCTCGTGCCACGGCTCGATGACCGCGCGGAAATCGGGGCTGTCGGCGTCGAAGGTCTCGCTCGGCGCCAAGTGCAGAATCCCTCGGAACTCGTGCAGGCGGTTGTGCTCCCACTCCATCCCGCGGTCGCCCGCCACAAAATCCGCCGCCGCCACGAAGCTCGGCAGGTCGTCGCGGCAGAAGGCGTGGTCGTGGTGCCCAGTGTAGAAGTGGTCGAACGGCAGCTCCTGCATGCGCAGCAGCGTGTCGCGCCACACGTCCACGCCCTGCGACTCGGCGAAGAACAGGCACATGATCGGCGTGACCGCGTCGCCCGACAGCAGCACGCGCGCGTCTTCCACCAGGTACCCCATCGAACCGTCGGTGTGGCCGGGCAGCGCCACGACGCGCACCGTCCGCCCGCCCAAAGCGAAGACATGCCCCGCCTCGAGCGGTAGCTCCTCCGGCGCGGCGCAGTCCCGCGGCCCGCAGGCGTCCGCTTCGTCTACCAGGCCTTCTTCCACCAATTGGTCGAGCACCCGCAGGCAGAGCGCGCGTTCGGCCTCCCAACGTCCCAGCTCGGCCACGGGCACGTAGGCCCGCCCAAAAAACGCCGTGCCGCCGAAGTGGTCGTAGTGCGTATGCGTCACGGCCACGTCCACCGGCAGCTCGCAGATCTCGCGCGCCGCGGCGGCCACGTTGGCAAAGCCGCCGCACGCGTCTACCATCAAGGCACGCTCGGACCCCACCACGAGGTACGCGTGGTTGCCCAGCACGTCCACCATGCGGTACAGCCCCTCGCCTATTGGTTCTACCTGCAGTCCTTTGGCCATGCGCCCGCTCCTTCGGTCGTTGTGCGGCATCCGCGCGCACCTGCCCTTTGTACACCCGCACCGCGGCCATCGGCAGAAAATGCATAAAGAATCATCCGCGAAGATGCTCGGCCGTACCAAAAAACGCTCCTCATAAAGGGCGAGTCAGACGAGCCGCCAGCGCGAGGAGAGAGCCACGAGCGCGCAGGCCAACGACGGCGAGGCCGGCATCCGCGCCGAGGGGCAGCGCACCAGCGCCGACGCGTTGGCAGGACTCGCCGCCGCAGCGCAGCGGCTGCGATCCGCCCCGCATACGCGATCAACGCTTCGCCTCATACGCCCGACGCATATCCAAGCATGTACAAAAAGCATTTGTTATGACGGCTCACGCTCGTCACAATGCAAATGCAGCACACTTGCACTTTCGACGCGCCCCGTTTGGGCGACACGCACAACGAATGGAGCCCCATGGCTGCCCTTAGCACCCTCCTCCCCGTCTTCGCCATGCTTGGCCTGGGCATGGCCTCGCGCATCCGCGGTTGGGTCACCCCCGAACAGAAGGCCGGCGCCAACCGCATCGTGTTCGGCGTGCTCTTCCCCGTCATGATCTTCAACCTTTTGGCGAGCGCCTCGCTGAGCTTGGACGTGCTGCCGGTCGTGGGCTACGTGTTCGCGATGTACCTGCTGGCACTGCTCGTGATCGGCCCGCTCACCGCGCGCTTCACCGGCGCCGAGACCGCGCATTTTTCCAAATACCTGCTCGCCACGCACGAAGGCGGCAACGTCGCCCTGCCGCTCTACCTCTCCATCGTGGGCGTGTCGTCGACCACGGTGATCTTTGACCTGGCCGGCACCACCATCTGCTTCATCGTGATCCCCATCATGATCGCCCGCGAGGCGGCCGGCGACGCCAGCCCCGCGCAGATCGCGCGCAACATCGTCACCAACCCCTTCATCATCGCCGTCACGGCAGGCCTCGTGCTCAACTTCACCGGCCTGTACGGCGCGCTGCTCGCGTCGCCCTTCGGCGAGGCGTGGAGCGGCACCATCTCGATGATCACGAGCCCCATCGTCGGCACCATCCTGTTCATCCTGGGCTACGACCTGCAGGTGAGCAAAGACGCCGTCGCGCCGCTGCTCAAGCTCGGCATCGTGCGCATCGGCTGCAGCCTGCTCATCATCGGCGGCTTCTTCCTGCTCTTTGGGCCGCTTATGGCCGAACGCAGCTTCCTCATGGCCGTGCTCATCTACTTCTCCTGCCCCACGGGCTTCGGCCTCGCGCCACTGCTGACGCCGCTCTACCGCAGCGAGCGTGACGCGTCGTTCACCTCGGCGTTCATGTCGCTCTACATCGTCATCACGCTCGTCGTGTACACCGGCGTGGTGCTTTTCCTCGCATAGGTTCTGCACCCGCGGGCCGCAGGCCTTCTCAGCGAGGGCCTGCGGCGGGTTGCGGGTGCGGGGCAGGTCGCGCGCCCGCGGCGGACCGCACGGTTGCGGCGGGTCGCGCGGATGCGGCGGTTGTGGCGCTCGCGGCTTCGCAATACTTGCGGCGATTTCGGCTCCTCGGCGCACAGCGGGTTGCGGCGTTCGCGGCGGGTTGCGGTGGATGACGGCAAGCCTAGTTGAGCAGCGCCACGCCCAGGTTGAGGTAGCCGGCGAAGGTCGTCCACAACAGGTAGGGAACGAGCAGGTACATAGCAGGGCGGCTGAGCTTGCGCGCAAAGAGCATCAACAACACGATGAGCAGCCACATCGCCACGAGGATCCCAAAGGCCGGATAGTAGGCCTTCGCGCCAAAGAACACGAGCGACCAGCAGAAGTTCAGCGCCAACTGCAAGCCGTACACGATCAGCGCCCGGCGTCGGTCGAGCTTCCCCATGAGGTCGAGCCCTTCCCGACTCCAGATCAGGTAGCTGGCGATGCCCATGAGCACGTAGAGGATGGTCCACGCCACGGGGAACAGCCACGCCGGCGGCGAGAGGGGCGGTTGGTTCATGCGGCCGAATTGGGCCATCGCGTCGGACGTGAGCAGAGCCGACACGCCGCCCACCGCCAACGGCAGGGCGATGGCAACGATCAGGTGGCCGATGTGGATAGGGCGCTTGGAAGCTTCGGGCATGGGCTGCTCCTCGGGCATGGGCTGCTCCTCGGGCATGGGCTGCTCCTCGGGCATCGGCCGTCCCCCGGCCATAGGCTGCTTCTCAGTCATGGGTTGTCTCCCATCCAAGCGCTGTCTCCTGCTCGTGGGTTGATTCCCGTACATGGGTTGTCTCGCGGTCATGGCTGGTCCTTTCGTAGCGTGCATAGATATCAACTGTGAAACCGAATGAGTCTGCCCTCACGCGGTCTAGAGCACTCTTTACCATCCATACGCAAGCCCGATACCTGCCCAAACGCCTTGTTCAGGAGCCTGTCACCCCGTGTCACGCCCCGCTCACACCCCGTCACAACACTGTCACAGCCTGGTACGCAAACGTGACTTTGTGCGTTTGGGGACAGCCAACCTGGTACGCAAACGTGACTTTGGCCGTTTGGGACCCCCTTGCCTGGTACGCAAACGTGACTTTGGCCGTTTGGGTGCAGCCAAGGGGGTACTCAAACGTGACTTTCGCCGTTTGCGTACGGGGCGAGGGGTACTCAAACGCACTTTCTGCCGTTTGCGTACGGGGCGGAGGGTACGCAAACGCACTTTTCGCCGTTTGGGTAACCCCAACCGGGCACTCAAACGTGACTTTGGCCGCTTGCGTACGGCCGACCGCCCACGCGCCTCGCCCCACAACAAGCGCGCCGCCATGCCGCAACCGCCCTCATCTGGCCGAAAAGCAACGTGACCCCTGCGCCAGCCCCGCAGCATCCGTCATAGGATAGGTAACAGCCTCACCCTACCCCGCCCCAAGGAGTCACCATGACCAAGGCCATCCTGCTCGACATCGACGGCACGCTCACCAATGACCAAAAGCAGATCACGCCCCGCACGCGCGACGCCCTGTTGCGCGCGCAAGACCACGGCGCGATCCTGGTCCTCGCGTCGGGACGCCCGGCCATGGGCCTCACCGGCTTCGCCGACACGCTGCAGATGAAGGATCACAACGGCGTGTTCGTGTGCTTCAACGGTGCCAAGGCGCTCAACTACCAGACCGACGAGGTATATTTCGAACAAGCCCTCACGCCCGACCAAGCCCGCCGCGTGCTCGCGCACATGCACGGCTTCGACGTGTGCCCCATCTACGACCACGGCGCGTACATGTACCTGGAGAACGCCTTCTTCAGCATCGAGCGCGACGGCGCGCCCTGGACGATCGCCGAGTACGAGGCCCACAACAACAACTACCTGCTCTGTGGGGTGGCCGACAACGCCACCTTCGTGGAGTGGCCCGTCAACAAGATCCTCGTGGCCGGCCAGCCCGAATACCTGCAGGAACATTGGCAGGAGATGGGCGCGCCGTTCCAAGGCGAGCTGTCCTCCATGTTCACCGCGCCGTTCTACTAC
>CACXFF010000318.1 GCA_902766805.1 uncultured Coriobacteriaceae bacterium
CGACGCCTTCCGCCCAGGTTAGTGGGAGGTTTCGCACCCGCGAATCTTCCGCGCCGTCTACCTGTGGTAATACCCGTGGTGCTCGAACACCGGCTCGCAGCACACGTTGATGCCCAGGTCGCGGTAAAGCTTCTCGTCGGTGGGGGAGACGATGACGCTGAAGTATGCGTCGCAGCCGCGCAGCTCGCTCGCGGCGTCGATTACGCGTGCCGCCTCGGGGTTGGTCGCGGCGCTCACGGCCAACGCGATGAGCGTCTCGTCGGAGTGCAGACGCGGGTTGCGCGAGTGCAGGTGCTGCGTCTTGAGGTTGCAGATGGGCTCCAACGCCTCGTCGGACACCACCCAGTTGTCCTCGTCTACCTTGGCGACGCGTTTGAGCGCGTTGAGCAGCAGCGACGACGCGGCGCCCAAGATGTCCTTGGTCTTGCCGCTGACGATCGTGCCGTCGGCGAGCTCCATCGCGCCCGCAGGGGCGCCGGACTCCTTGGCTTTGGCCAACGCGACCTTGCGTGCCGGCGAAATGTCCTTGCTGACCTCTGCCTTCTTCATGATGAGCTCGAGCTTGGCAAGCTCCTCCTCGCCTTGGCCCGTGCGCGCGAGCTTCTCGGCCGTCCAGAACCAACGGCGCACGATCTCCTTGCGCCCCGCTTCGCTCACGACCATGTCGTTGTCGATGCACTTGCCGACCATGTTCACGCCCATGTCGGTGGGGGACTGGTACGGGCTCTTGCCGGAGATGCGTTCCAGCAGGTCTTTGACCACGGGGAAGGCCTCGACGTCGCGGTTGTAGTTCACCGTGACCTTACCGTAGGCGTCCAGGTGGAAGGGGTCGATGATGTTGTGGTCGTCCAAGTCGGCCGTCGCCGCCTCATAGGCCACGTTCACGGGGTGGTTGAGCGGCAGGTTCCACACGGGGAAGGTCTCGAACTTGGCGTAGCCCGCGGTCACGCCGCGCTGGTACTCGCCGTAGAGCTGCGAGAGGCAGGTGGCGAGCTTGCCCGAGCCGGGACCGGGCGCGGACACCACCACGAGCGGTTTGGTGGTCTCGACGAAATCGTTCTTGCCAAAGCCTTCGTCGCTCACGATGAGGTCGACGTTGGAGGGATAGCCATCGATGAGGTAGTGTCGCGCCACCAACACGCCGAGCGACTCAAGGCGTTCCTGGTAGGCGATGGCTTTGGGCTGGCCGGTGAAGTGCGTGAGCACCACGTTGCCCACGGTCAGGCCCAGCCGGCGGTAGATGTCCATGAGGCGCAGCACGTCGTCGTCATAGGTGATGCCGATGTCACTGCGACGCTTGGCGTTCTCGATGTCGTCGGCGTTGATCGCGAGGATGATTTCGGCGTCGTCGGCCAGCGACTGGAGCAGGCGCATCTTGGTGTCGGGTTCGAAGCCCGGCAGCACGCGGCTTGCGTGGTAGTCGTCGAAGAGCTTCCCGCCGAACTCCAAGTAGAGCTTGCCGCCAAACTGCGCGATGCGCTCGCGGATGTGCTCTGCCTGCATCTCCAGGTACTGTGCGTGGTTGAATCCCGTACGCATGGCTCCCCCTTGCGGTGGCATTGCGGATGTACGGGACTTTAGTAAAGCACAATTCGTGCCGTGCGCGCGCCGCGTGTCGCGCTTGTGACCAAAAACTCTAGACGGGGGTCCGTTTCCCAAGGCGCCCTGGGTGACGGCGGCGGGCGATGGGAGCTGGCGGCCGGTGCGCCTGCGCGACTTACGCGCGCTCGTCGTGCACGCGCAGGCTCAGGTTCTCGTTCTCCAACGCGCAGCGGATGAGGACGCGGCAGAGCTTGGCGAACCATGCCGCGTACGCCTCGGAGCTCGCGCCGTCGCAGTAGACCTCCAGGCGCAGCGGTGTGCACACGTCGCCCAGGCAATCCGAAAGCGCGGCGAAGTTGCCACCGTAGTAGTCCGGGAATGCGAGCTCACGGGCGAGAAAGGCGTGTACCTGCTCCGCTTCTTCGAAATCTCGCTGGTGAAGGGTGAGCGTACGCATCAGTACAGCCTCTCGAAGTGCTTGTAGTGGTCGCCGGTGTAGTAGATGAGACCGTCGTTGGACCATACGATTCGCTTGGATCCGCGATAGCCACCGGTGTAATCGATGTCGCATTCGCTCCAGGTACGACCAGGGGCATCGGGGAGCTTGCCGTCGTCATTGTAGAACGGGCCGCCACCGATGGACTTGCCCGGACACACTTCGTCGAGGTTGCCGGACCTGGACTCCCAGCCCTGCTTGCGGGCCTTGGTCTTGGAGATGTAGTTGGATGGGAGGTGGCCGTAGGTATGCAGGTAGTACGCGACCTCATCCTTGCTGGTGTACGTGCCGTCCTCGCGAACCGTGGCGGCGAGCGACGTGGCGTCGATGCGCGCCTGGCCGTCGTCGAGGGGGGTGGGTTCTGGGGCGGGGGCGCTGGTCTGGGAGGTCGTCTGCCCCTGGCCCTCCACAGAGGAGCTCAGCGTGTCGATGACCTCGCCCGGCGCACAGCACACAAGCCCTACCGCCATCACGATGGCGAGGAGAGCTTGCAGGATATGTCTCACGCGGCTGTTCATGCGCCCCATTGTACTCAAAAGCGGCGTCTCGGCGGGAAGGCAGTGGTCGAATAGTACTAAATGGATGGGCTCATCCTGGAGAAATGCCTGTTGGCTAGATGCCGCGCACAATCCATTTGGTACTATCCCGCTTTCAATTCTGCCCCGGCCAGTCTCGCAGGGGCTGGCATGCGTCGTACGGTGGCCTCGAAGACGCCGCGCGTGTCTCATCGGCGCTTGCGCGCGCTCGCACGGCGGCCTCGAAGGCACGAGAGGGTCTATCTGCGCGTGTCTGCGTCTCAATAGTTTGCACTCGACTGAGACATGACGACGATTATCTGGGCTTTTGCGCTGAAGAGTCGATCGAGTGCAAGGTAGCTAAAATAGCTAGTTTGCACTCGATTGAGCTTGCCGCGCAAAATGCCTGTTGGCGAGGAGGCGTGGGCGCTCGAGTGCAAACTATTGAGACATCCTGAAGGCACCATATGCCACGGAGTCCGCCGCATGACGGCCCGAGAGTGCTTCTTCCGCTCAAAAACTGGTTCTCTAGCGCCCAGATTCGTTCAACAGGCGTGCCAGGGGCCATCGGGCCAGCTGGCGAAGGGTTGTAGCTGCCGGAC
>CACXFF010000319.1 GCA_902766805.1 uncultured Coriobacteriaceae bacterium
ACGGTGGGCGGCCTGATCGTGGGCGCCTGGGGCATGCTGCCGCACGGCGAGCCCATAGAGCTCGAGGAAGTCATGGAGGAGGGCAAGCGTACGGGCACCTACGAGATGAAGGGCCTGGGCCAAAGCGTGGTCGGCTTCCTGCTGCCGCTGGCCTTCGGCGGGGCGGTCGGTCCGGAGGCGGGCCTCACGGGCATCGTCGCCGGCGCCTGCTATTGGATCGGCGACACGCTCAAGGCCGCGGGCCTGCGCGTCAAGGGTCTGAGCGAGATCAGCATGGCGGCCACCATGTCGGCCGTCTTCCGCACACCGTTGTTGGGCCTGGCCGTGGCCGAGGACGGGCTGCCGGGTGACACGCCCCGGCCGGTCGAGGTCACGTTCCGCCGCAAGGCCAAGTTCGTGCTGTACACCGCGTCGGCCTTTGGCGCCGTGGCGGGCGTCATGGCGCTGAGCGCGCTCGTGGGCTCAGAGGCGGGCATGCCGCGCTTCGAGACGGTGACGGTCGGCGCGCGCGAGGTCGCCTGGGCGCTGCCCTGCATGCTCGTGGGATTTGCGTTCGCGCTGGTCTACCATGCGGCCAACTATGCCTTTTCCCGGCTCGGCAAGCTGCTCGAGCCGTATCGGCCCCTGCGCGGTGCCCTCTGCGGCCTGGTGTTGGGCCTGGTGGGCGTCGTGCTGCCGCTCGTCCTCTTCTCGGGCGAAGAGCAGGCCTTCGAGGTGATGGAGGAATGGCAGGGCCTCGGCGCCACGCTGCTGCTCGTCACGGCGGCGGTCAAGCTCGCGGCCAACCCGCTGTGCATGAACCTGGGCTGGAAGGGCGGCAACGGCTTCCCCACGATCTTCTCGGGCATCTGCTGCGGCTACGGCCTGGCGCTGCTGACGGGCGCCGACCCGGTGTTCTGCGTGACGGTGACCACGGCGGCGGTCGTCGGTGGCGTCATGCGCAACGTGGGCCTCGTGCTGGGCTTCCTGCTCCTGTGCTTCCCGTTGCGCAGCATCGTGTGGCTGGGTCTGTCGGCCGTCATCTGCTGCTACCTCCCGCTGCCCGCTCCCTTCGCCGCGCCCAAAGCCCCGGCCGAGGAGTAGCCTGACGTCTGCCGTGGTGCCTGGAAGACGTGGTCTTTTTGGTAACGCGCCGTGCCAAAGGACTCGCGTCGTCATCCTGTGAGCAGGTCGCGCGCGTGCGATAATGGCTCTTCCGCCCGGCGGCTCGCGAAGCCGCGGCGGAGGCAGAAGAGGCGGCGAGCGATGGGGGAGAGCCATGGACGAGGCGAGCGGGCAGCGGCGTTTGGTGACGGCGGGGGGCCATGCGCTGCCGACACGCCCGGAGCCACCCGTCACGCTCGACCACGCGCCCACGCTCAGCGACGCGCGTGACGTGCTGCGCAGCTGCTTTGGCTACGAGTCGTTCCGTCCCGGCCAAGAGGACGTCATCGGCGCCCTGCTCGAGGGTCGCGACGCGCTCGCGGTCATGCCCACCGGCGCGGGCAAGTCGGTGTGCTACCAGGTGCCCGCGGCGCTCTGGGGCGCCCACGGCCTCACGTTGGTGGTGTCGCCCCTCATCTCGCTCATGCAGGACCAGGTGCAGGCCCTCAAACAGGTGGGCATCCGCGGCTCCTACCTCAACTCGACCCTCACGCCGGGCCAACAGCGCGTGGTGCTGCAACGTGCTCGCGAGGGCTGGTACGACCTCATGTACGTGGCGCCCGAACGCCTCGCCGACCCGTGGTTCCGCGCCTTCGCCGCGCAGGTGGAGCTGCCCCTGCTCGCGGTGGACGAGGCGCACTGCGTGAGCCAATGGGGCCAGGACTTCCGCCCTGCGTACCGTCAGATCCGTGACTTCGTCGAGTCGCTGCCCGCCCGCCCGCCGGTCGCCGCGCTCACGGCCACAGCCACCCGTCGCGTGCGTGACGACGTCGTGGAGCTGCTCGGCCTGCGCCAGCCCCAGCTCCAGGTCAACGGCTTCGACCGGCCCAACCTGCGCCTGTCCTCGTTCGAGATGCGCCCGCGCGACAAGAAGAAGTGGCTCGTGGCCTACGTGCGCGCCCACGTCCGTGAGGCGGGCATCGTGTACTGCCCCTCGCGCAAGCTCGTGGAGGAGCTGCGCGACCTGCTGCAGAAGGAGGGCTTCTCGGCCGTGGGCTACCACGCGGGCATGGGCGACGACGAGCGCGCCTGGGCGCAGGCGCAGTTCGTGAACGACGACGCGCTCGTGATGGTGGCGACCAACGCCTTTGGCATGGGCATCGACAAGTCCAACGTGCGCTACGTCATCAACTGCGGGCTGCCGCTCTCGTTGGAGGAGTACTACCAGGAGGCGGGACGCGCGGGCCGCGACGGGGAACCTAGCGACTGCATCCTGTTGTGGAGCGCGGGCGACATGCGCACGGGCTACTACCTGCTCGAACACAGCCCGGCGGCCGAGGGCGCCTCGCCGGAGGACCAAGCGGCGCTCGACCGGAGCCGCCGCAGCCTCTTCGGCACGATGATCGGCTACGCGCGCAGCGAGACCTGCCTGCGCGGGCGCATCCTGAGCTATTTCGGCCAACGCAAGGCCGTCGACGACACATGCTCGGGCTGCTCGGTCTGCGAGCCGCGCGACCCTTGGGAGGGTTTGAAGGCGCCGCGCACCACGCGGCGTGGCGGTTCGACGGACGCCTACGCGAGCCGTCCTGTCGCCAATCCTTGGGACGAGTCAGCCGACCTGTCTGCCTGGGACGCGGACGACGCGTGGCCATCGGACGGCTCGCAGGAGCGCAAGCGCCGCGCGCGCAGGGACGTGCACGGTGCCCGTGACGACGGGTCCGCGCAAGGGCTGCGGCGCGACTTCAGCGTGCCGTTGGCCGAGGGCGAGGAGCAGGAGCTCTTCGAGCGCCTCCGCGAGCTGCGCAAGGCCTTGGCCCGCGAGCAAGGCGTGGCGCCCTACGTGGTGTTCCACGACAGCACGCTGCGCGCCATGGTGCAGCTGCGGCCGCAGACCGAGGAGGAGTTCCTCGAGGTCCCCGGCGTGGGCAAGGCCAAGCTCGCGCGCTACGGCGAGGCGTTTTTGGCCGAGCTCGCGCAGGCATAAGGGCTGCCTTCACGGTACGCACGGACCCGTTGGTACCAAAAAGACCACGTCTTTTTGGTACCAAGCCCCGCAAAAACGCTGATGCCAGCGCCGGTCCCTCGCCTTCGCCCGTCCCCTACGCTATACTGTGCGTCCTGTTACGGGAGGGGGCCACGGTGGGCATAGGGGAGATTCTGCTTTTGGGCTTGGCGTTGTCCGCCGACGCGTTTTCGGTGACGCTGTCCAACATGTTCGTCTATCACCGCACGTCGCGTGCGCGTCTGATGCTCATGCCGCTCATGTTTGGCCTGTTCCAGGGCCTGTTGCCGCTGCTGGGTTACTTCCTGGGCGGCGTGGCGGGCGCGTTCATCGAGCAGTACGCGGGCATCATCACGCTGGTCGTCCTCGGCGTGATCGGCGGCAACATGGTGCGCGAGGGCGTGGAGTCCCTGCGCCATCCCGAGCAGGCTCAGGCCACCGACAAGCAGCTGACCTTTGGCATCGTGTTCGCCCAGGCCATCGCCACCGCCATCGACGCCTTCGCCGTGGGCGTGTCGCTGCGTGCCGAAGGGGCGCCCATCCTCTTCGCCTCGGCCGTGATCGCGCTCACGACCTTCGCCTGCTGTGTCGTGGCCCTGCTGATCGGCCGCAAGGCCGGCGAACTGTTGGGCGACAAAGCCGAGATCGTGGGCGGTGTCGTGCTCATCGGCATTGGCGTGAAGGCGTTCCTCGGCCTCTAGGCGCGACGTCCCAGGGCCGGCGTGGCCAAGGGGTTCGCTGCCAACCGCCAACCGCCAACTGCCAACGGCCAACGGCCAACTGCCAACGGCCAACTGCCAACGGCCAATCGACGCCTTCGGCTCACAAGGCAAGCGCCAACCAGCGCCAGCTCCGCCGCCACGCCCGCGCTTCTTTTCCAGCGCGCTACGCTTGCCGACCGCAGCTTGGCCACGTGCGATAATGAACAGCCATGCCCGCGGTCTTTGTGCGCCTTGCACGCGCTCGGGGACAGAGGCGCTTTAGCGTGCTAAAGTACCCCTTCAGTCTACGACGGCGTGCGGCGGGACGAGCGAACGTGCTCCCAGCCCGAGGGCACAGCCAAACGAGGAGGATCCGTGACCAATCTCACCCCCCGAGGATTCCGAGACATCCTGCCGGCCGAAGCCGCCGAGCGCGAACGCATCACCGCGCAGGTCAACGGGCTTTTTGCCCAGGCGGGCTACCTGCCCGTGGAGACGCCGTTGCTCGAGGACCGCGCCACGCTCGAACGCGGCGGCCGCATCCAAGACGCCCCCTTCCAGCTCATCGACGCGGACGACTCGCTGCTCATGCTGCGCTCCGACCTCACCCAGCCCATCGCGCGCCTGGTGGTGGGCCGCCTGTTGAGCGACAGTAGCGCTGGCCTCACCCGCGAGCCCGCGGCGGACGCCAGCCCGTTGGCGCCCATCCGCCTGCGCTACGTGGCGCCGGTGGTGCGCGAGGAGGAGTCGCTGCGCGGCCGCGAGCGCCAATTCACGCAGATTGGCGTGGAGCTCGTGCGGGAGCGCACGCGCAGCCACGCGGCCGAGGCCGAGGTCGTTTCGCTGCTCGCGGCCGCCCTCGAGCGCGTGGGACTCAGCGACGCGTGCGTGGTGGCGGGCTCGGTCAAGCCGCTCTCGGCGCTGCTGGAGGCCTGTTCGCCGAGCCCCGCCTTCACCCGTGACGTGCTGGCCTGCGTTCACGCGTCGGACTTCGTGGACCTGGACGCCGTGGTCATGGCCGCGCTGCGCGCCGGCAGCATCACCGAGCCTGCGGCAGAGGCGCTGCGCCGCCTGCCGCGCCTGCACGGTGGCTCGGAGCTGCTCGCGGAGCTCGACGGGCTGCTCGCGGCCGCAGGCGTGGACGAACGCGAGCGCGGCGTGGTGGAGCTGCGGCGCCTCATGCAGTCGGTGGACGCCGAGGCGCGCCTGTCCCTGGACTTCTCCATCATCAGCTCCTTCGACTACTACACCGGCGTGGTGTTCAAGGCCTACGTCCCCGGCATGCCCTGGCCCGTCGCCTCGGGCGGCCGCTATGACTCGGTCTATGCCAACCTCGGGCGCCCTGGGCTCTCTGCCTGCGGGTTTGCCTGCTCGCTGGACAACCTGGTGGCGGCCTGCGCCCAGCAGGCACCCGGCGGGACCACGCGACCCCTGCGCATCGCGGTGCCCAAGGGGTCGCTCTTCAAGCCTGCCCTGGCCGCTCTCGCTGCCGCCGGCTGTCCCACCGAGGAGCTCGCCAACCCAGGCCGCAAGCTCATCCTGGATGCCGACACGCCCTTTGGCCCCGTACAGTACGTGATCGTGCGCGCGACGGACGCCCCGGCCTTCGTGGCGTTCGGCGGCGCTGACCTGGGCCTGTGCGGCCGCGACTCGCTGGTGGAGGCCGGCCTGGACCTCGTGCAGCTCTGGGACCTGGGCTTTGGCGGCTGCCGCTTCGTCGTGGCCGAGCCAGCCGGGGCCCACGAGGCCACCGAGGCCGCCATCGCCCGGCGCGGCACCGTGCGCGTGGCCAGCAAGTACCCGCGCATCACGCAGGACTACTACGCGCGCGTCGGTCAGCAGGTGGACGTGGTGGCGCTGCACGGCAACATCGAGCTGGGCCCCATCATCGGCCTGGCCGACCGCATCGTGGACATCACCGCCACCGGCACCACCTTGGCCGAGAACGACCTCGTGATCGTGGACGAGGTCATGGAATGCACGGCGCGTCTCTTCGCGAGTCCCACGAGCTACCGCCAGGACGCCCGCGTGCGCGCGCTTGCCCAGGCCCTGGGCGAGCGGGTCGCCGTGTCTGCGGCCGAGACCTGCGGCGGCCCTTTGAGCTGACGCACCCATTCCAGACGCGCGGACGCCCGCGCAGGAGGAGACACCCATGAAAAGGATTGACCTGGCCGCCGGCCAACAGCTGCAAGAGTCCGACCTCACGCGCCAAGGCGTGCTGCCGCCCGGTGCGCTCGAGGCTGCGGCGGACATCATCGCGCAGGTGCGCGCGGGCGGCGACGCGGCCGTGCGGGAGCTCACGCTGCGCTTCGACGGGGCCTGCCCGGACGCGTTCCGCGTGCCCGACGAGGTGGTGCGCGGCGCGCTCGATCTCGTGGACCCCCAGTTCGTCGCCGCCATCACCAAAGCCGCCGACCAGATCCGCAGCTTCCACGAGCACGAGCGCGGCCAGTCCTGGACCACCTACCGTCCCGACGGCACCGTGCTTGGCGTCAAGGTCACTCCGGTGGCCAGCGCCGGCATCTACGTGCCCGGCGGTCGCGCACAGTACCCCTCCACGGTGCTCATGGACTGCATCCCCGCCAAGGTCGCGGGCGTGCGGCGCATCGTGATGGTCACCCCGCCGCAGAAGGATGGCACCCTGTCGGCCTATACCTTGGCTGCTGCGGCGCTCGCGGGCGTGGACGAGGTCTACGCCGTCGGCGGCGCCCAGGCCATCGCCGCCCTTGCCTACGGCACCGAGTCCATCCCGCGCGTGGCCAAGGTCGTCGGCCCCGGCAACGCCTACGTGGCCGCGGCCAAGAAGCTCGTCTCCGGGGACGTCGGCATCGACATGGTGGCTGGGCCCTCCGAAGTCTGCGTGCTGGCCGACGCGCAGGCCAACCCCGCGGTGGTCGCGGCCGACCTCATGGCCCAGGCCGAGCACGACCCGCAGGCCACCTGCTACCTGGTCACGCCCGCGGCCGAGCTCGTCGAGCCGGTGCTCGCGGCCCTGGACGCCTTCTGCGCGCAGTCCCCGCGTGAGCAGATCACCCGCGCGAGCTTGGACGACAACGGTGTGGTGGTCGTGACGGACGGCATGGACGACGCCCTGGCCGCGGTCAACGTCATCGCGCCCGAGCACCTGGAGCTGCACGCGGTCGACGCCTGGGACCTCTTGGGCAAGGTGGAGAATGCTGGCGCCATATTCGTGGGGCCTTGGAGCTCCGAGCCGCTGGGCGACTACGTGGCCGGCCCCGACCACACCCTGCCCACGGGCGGCACGGCGACCTTCTCCAACCCGCTGGGCGTCTACGACTTCGAGAAGCGCAGTTCGGTGATCGGCTACACGCGCGAGGGCATGCTGGCTGACGCCGACGCCACGCAGGTCATGGCGCAGGCCGAGGGCCTGTGGGCGCACGCGCTGTCCGTGGGCGTGCGCCGTCGCGTGGCGCAGGACGGCATCGACGACCCGGCCCGGCTCACGGTAGACGCCACGGCCACAGCCTGGCCGCACGAGCTCGCCGCGCCCGGCCGCGTGACGCTGTAGCGCCTGCGTCCCGCCCTCACGCCCGCAACCGAAAGGATCGTCCATGTCCCAGATTCCCGAACGCGTCAAGCAGTGGATGCCCGCCCACCTGCACGGCCTGGAGCCCTATGACCCGGCCTTCACGCCCTGCGACACGATCCTTTCGGCCAACGAGAACAACTTCGGCGTGCCCGCCGCCGTGCGCGACGAGATGCTCGCCGCGCTGGCAGGGGTGGAGGAGATGCGCTACCCGGACGCCCTGTCAGGCGAGCTGCGTGCGGAGCTGGCCGCCTGGCATGGGGTGGAGCCCGCCAACGTGCTGGTGTGCAACGGCGGCGACGAGGCGATCTTCAACTTCTTCCTGGCCTTCGGCGGGGGTGCCAAGCTGCTCAACTGCCCGCCGACCTTCGAGGTCTACGAGCTGTACGGCTCCATGGTGGGGGTGAGCGCGCACAACGTGTGGCGTGACCCCGAGACGCTGCGGCCGCGCTGGGACGAGCTGCTGGCGGCTGCTCCCTCCTGCGACCTGGCCGTGATCACCTCGCCCAACAACCCCACGGGCGACGCCGTGGAACGCGCGCAGGTGGAGCGGCTGCTCGAGGCCGTGCCGGGGCCGGTGCTCGTGGACGAGGCCTATGCCGAGTTCACCGGCGCGGGTCAGCTCGCTGCGGGTCAGCCGGGCACGGCGTTGCCACTGCTGGCCGAACACCCCAACCTCGTGGTGCTGCACACGCTCTCCAAGGCCTTTGGCCTGGCGGGCGCGCGCATCGGCTACGTCATCGCCGACCCTGGCGTCATCTCCGCTTTGGCTGCCGTGCGCCAGCCCTATTCGGTGAACTCCTTCAGCCAAGCCGCGGCGCTCGTGGCCGTGCGCCGTCGCGAGGAGTTCGAACCCAACCTGCGCACGCTGCTTGCCGAACGCTCTCGCGTCCAGCGGGCCTTGGCTGAGCTGCCGGGCGTCACGCTGTGGCCGAGCGACGCGAACTTCTTCCTCATGCGGGTGCCGGGCGCGGCGCAGCTGCGCGCACGGCTGCGCGACGAGCACTCCATCCTGGTGCGCGACTTCTCGGCCAAGCCGGGCCTGCAGGACTGCCTGCGCGTGACGGTGGGCCGGCCCGAGGACAACGACGCGCTGCTGGGGGCTTTGGGCACGCTGCTGGGCTGACGGTGCCTGGCTGACGCTTGGCCGCTGGTTGCGTGCGGCTGGTGCAATCGCGCGCGCATGTGGCGCGGGCTTTGGCGTACCATCGAGGCACCATGCAGCCCGCGACGATGGGAGCCACCCATGCTTGCAGTAGGAACGCTCGCCCCCGACTTCACCCTGCCCGACCAGAACGGCACGCCTCACAGCCTCTCGGACTACCGCGGCCGCAAGGTCGTGCTGTACTTCTATCCGCGCGACAACACCTCCGGCTGCACCAAGCAGGCCTGCGCCTTTGGCGAGCTCTATCCGCAGTTCACCGAGCGCGGGGCGGTGGTGCTCGGCGTGAGCAAGGACAGCGTGGCCTCGCACAAGCGTTTCGAGGAGAAGTACGGCCTGCCCTTCACGCTGCTCTCCGACGAGGACAAGTCCGTCATCCAGGCCTATGACGTGTGGAAGGAAAAGAAGTCCTTCGGCAAGGTGGCGTTCGGCGTGGTGCGCAGCACCTACCTCATCGGTGAAGACGGCACGATCCTCAGGGCGCATGGTCGGGTGAAGCCCGCCGAGAACGCCGAGCAGATGTTGGCGGAGCTCGACATCGACTAGGGATGC
>CACXFF010000320.1 GCA_902766805.1 uncultured Coriobacteriaceae bacterium
GGCGGCGAGCGTGCGCCAGCGCGCGAGACCGCGACGCCCTCGGCCGCCCTGCGCCGAGGACATGCCCCGTGGCCCACGGCGCCCGTCCCCGCACGGGCAACGCGGCCAGGGCGGGAAACGTAGGAGACACCCGGCGCCGAGGACATGCCCCGTGGCTCACGGCGCCCGTCCCCGCACGGGCAACGCGGCCAAGGCAGGAAACGTAGGAGACACACGGCGTCATGCCCCGTGGCTCACGGCGCCCGTCCCCGCGACAAGCACGTGGCCGCAACAGGTTGTTACCGCAGAGCCAAAGGCTCCCAGGTAACAAGCGCCGCCACGGCAGACAAAAAGGGCCGGGTGCGAACACCCGACCCTTCGTCACGCGTTGTGGGGAGGCTTACTCCTCGGTGGCCTGCGCCTTGATGCGGAACGGCTTGCGCTCGGCATAAGTGGTGTGCAGCAGGTGGTGGGCAATCTCGGAATTGGGCTCGCCCAAGAACTTGTCGTACAGCTCGATGATCTGCGGGTTGTTGTGCGACTGACGCAGCTCCTGGCGCTCATCCTCGGAGTAGAGGGCGTTGGCGCGCAGCTGGATGTAGTTCTCCACGTCCGCTGGATCGTCGGTGAGGTGGAAGCAGTGACGCACGTAGGGCTGGCCGCCGCCGTTCACGCAGCCGCCCGGGCAGCACATGATCTCGATGAAGTGGTACTTGCTCTCGCCCGCGCGAATCTGGTCGAGCAGGACCTGAGCGTTGGCCATACCGCTGGCAACGGCCACGTTCACGTCCATGCCGCCCATGGTGATGGTGGCTTCCTTGATGCCCTGGAGGCCACGCACCTGGTGGAACTCGACCGGGTCGGACTCCTTGCCCTCCAGCACGCGGTAGGCCGTGCGCAGCGCAGCCTCCATCACGCCGCCGGTGACGCCAAAGATGACGCCCGCGCCGGTGTAGTCGCCCATGATGTCGCGGTCGTACTCCTCCTCGACCAAGCGCGGGAACACGAGGCCCGTGCGCTTGATCATGTCGGCGAGCTCACGCGTGGTGATGACGGCGTCGACGTCCTTGATGCCGACGCGCTGCATCTGCGGGCGCTCCTTCTCGTACTTCTTGGCCGTGCAGGGCATGACCGAGACACTGAAGATGTCCTTGGGGTCGATGTTGTGCTTCTCGGCGTAGTACGTCTTCATGATGGCGCCCTGCATCTGGTGCGGGGACTTGCAGCTGGACAGGTGCGGCAGCAGGTCGGGGTAGTAGGTCTCGCAGTAGTTGACCCAACCCGGCGAGCAGGAGGTGATCATCGGCAGCGGCTCGTTGTTCTGGATGCGGTGAACGAGCTCGTTGGCCTCCTCCATGATGGTAAGGTCCGCACCGAAGTCCGTGTCGTAGACCTTGGAGAAGCCCAGGTGCTTGAGGGCCGCGACCATCTTGCCGGTGACGGGGGTGCCGATGGGCATGCCGAAGCACTCGCCCAGGGCGGCGCGGACGGCCGGGGCGGTCTGCACGATGACGTGCTTGCCCGAGGAGATGGCCTCGTCCACGCGCGCGACCTCGCTTTTGGCCATGAGGGCGCCGGTGGGGCACACGTTCACGCACTGGCCGCACATCAGGCACGGGGACTCGTCGAGCGAGACGTTGCCGGCGGGGCCGACCACGGTCTTGAAGCCGCGGTTGATGAAGGCCAGCACGCCCTTGCCGTGGGCGCTCTTGCAGCGCTCGATGCAGCGGCCACACAGGATGCACTTCGTGGAGTCACGGACGATGGACGGCGTGAGGTCGTCGTAGGTGCCCTCGAGCACCTCGCCGCGGAACATGCCCTCGCGCGCGCCGGTGATGTGGGCGACGTGCAGCAGCTCGCAGAAGTCGGCCTTGTCGCAGACCTTGCAGTCGGTGGTGTGGGTGGACAGCAGCAGCTCCACGCTCGCGCGGCGGGCCTTCACGGCCTTCTCGGACGAGATGATGATCTCCATGCCGTCGTTGACCGGGTACACGCACGAGGCGACGAGGCCGCGGGCGCCCTTCACCTCGACGAGGCAGGCGCGGCAGGAACCGCGGGAGCACTCGCCCTTGCCAAAGGTGCACAGGGACGGAATCTCATAGCCGCAGGCACGGGCGGCCTCAAGGACGGTCTGGCCGTCCTCGACCACGTGATCGTGGCCTTCGATCTTGATGTGAATCAGAGCCATGTCTCTTCCTAACCCTTCGTGATGGCGCCGAACTTGCACTTCGCCATGCAGGAGCCGCACTTGATGCACTTGTCCTGGTCGATGACGAAGGGGGTCTTGCCGGGCGTGCCGGTGATGCAGGCCGACGGGCAGACCCTCGCGCACATGGAGCACTTCTTGCACTTGTCGGGATCGATGGTGTAGGACAGCAGGTCCTTGCACACGCCCGAGGAGCACTTCTTGTCCTGGATGTGCTCGAGGTACTCGTTGCGGAAGTGGCGCAGGGTGGACAGGATCGGGTTGGCCGCGGTCTGGCCAAGGGCGCACAGCGAGTTGTTCTTGCAGGTCTCGCCGAGCTGCTCGAGCTCGTCGATGTCGGCCATGGTGCCGTTGCCCTCGGTGATGCGGGTGAGGATCTCCAGCATGCGCTTGGTGCCAATGCGGCAGGGCGAGCACTTGCCGCAGGACTCGTCGCAGATGAAGTCCATGTAGAACTTCGCGACGTCGACCATGCAGTTGTCCTCGTCCATGACGATGGCGCCGCCGGAGCCCATCATGGAGCCGGCCGCGACCATGTTGTCGAAGTCGATGGGCGTGTCGAGGTCTTCCTCGGTGAGGCAGCCGCCGGAGGGACCACCGGTCTGGATGGCCTTGAACTTCTTGCCGTTGGGGATGCCGCCGCCGATGTCATAGATGAGCTCACGCAGCGTCACGCCCATGGGGATCTCGACCAGGCCGACGTTCTCGATCTTGCCGCCCAGGGCGAAGACCTTGGTGCCCTTGGAGCCCTCGGTGCCCAGCTCGGTGTACTTCTCCACGCCCTCGCGCAGGATGTAGGGCACGGTGGCCAGGGTCTCGACGTTGTTCACGACCGTGGGCTTGCCCCACAGGCCCTCGACCGCGGGGAACGGCGGACGCGGACGCGGCATGCCGCGCATGCCCATGA
>CACXFF010000321.1 GCA_902766805.1 uncultured Coriobacteriaceae bacterium
CGCGACCCAGGCAGGCGCGCCGCTCTATCGCAGGACGGGCTTCGTCGAACGGGACTACCTTCCCATGGCGTTGCAGCCATAGCTCGCAGGTTCGAATCCCTGGCAAGTGCCAAAAGAAAACGCTCCCGACCAGGGAGCGTTCGATAGGATCAAAACTGGCGGAGAGCTGGGGATTCGAACCCCAGAACGGGTTGTGCCCGTTACTCGCTTAGCAGGCGAGCACCTTCGGCCTCTCGGTCAGCTCTCCGCAGACGCCATCGCTGGCGTGCTTTAGCATCATAACCCGCACACCTCGACTTGTCCATCGTTCGCATGCAGAAATCCATGGTCTTCACGCACCGTTGCCACTGTTGGCACCTCTCAGGCCGATCCGATCCGCCTGGCACCACGCCCCTGTTGCCTGAGAGCCGAAGGCCTCCAGGCAACAGGGGACACAAAGAGGCGGGGCCAGCGCCCATTGGCACCGACCCCGCCCTTGCGCCTCACACGTGAAGCTTAGCGACTGCTGCTCTGCACCATAAGCGAGCCACTGCTGGTCTGCTCTTCTTCCTCGCCGCTGCCGCCGCTCGATCCCGAGCCACTCGAACTCGAACCAGAGCCGGAGCCAGAGCTCGACCCGGACTCAGAACCCGAACCGGAGCTCGACCCGGACCCCGACGAGCTGGAGCTAGAGCTGGACCCACCTGTCGTGGGCGTGGGATTCTCCGGGCCAGCCGACACCCTGACCGTGATGGTAGCAGTGCTGCCCTTCTCCAGCTTGGTATCCGCCGCAGGATCCTGGCTCATGATCACGCCGTAATCAACCGTGTCGGAGTAGTAGTACAGCGTCACGATGTTGATGTCGCTGCCCACGAGCGCCTCGGCCTCGGCAAGCGTCTTGCCCGTGAGGTCGGGCACCAGCATCTTCTCGGCACCCATCGAGAGGTGATACGTGACCGTCTCGCCCTCCTTGAGCGTGCTGCCGGCAGCGGGCGACTGCGTAGCCACGCGGCCCTCGCCTACCGTTTCAGACGACACGTCCTCGCCCGCCGACGCCACCAATCCAAGCGACCTCAGGAGCTCCTGTGCCTCTGCGGGCGCCTTGTTGGTGAGGTCAGGCACCGAGATTTCCTTGGCGGGCGCTGGGCCCTTGGACAGCACGAGGTCGATCGTGGTGCCCTTGACCGCCGCAACGCCGTTCTTCGGCGTCTGGTCGATGACCTGGCCCTCGGGCGCGGTCTCGTGGTACTCACGCGTGACTTTGCCCACGTTGAACCACTTCGTATCGGCGATGGCGCTGCGCGCGTCGGTCTCCGTCATGGACACCAGCTGCGGCACCTGCAGGGTATCACCCGCGCCAAAGCCCGTGATGATGAAGTACACGATGGCCCCGACGGCCGCTATCGCGGCGAGCACGCCAAAGACCAACCCGACCTTGCTGCCCCTGTGGCGCTCGTTCTCCGGCTCGACTTCGAGACGGGCGTTGGTGCGGCCGCTCGCACCATAGTGCTTGTTGGCAGGCAGCGGTGCCACCTGAGCGCGCGGCATGGTGCGCGTCATGGTCTCGCCCGCCATGACGGGCGTGGCGCCGCCGATCATCGTGGTGGCCTCTCCCACCGCAGCGTAGCGGCCGGCAAGGTAGTCATTGAGGGTACGGCGCAACTCTTCGGCCGTGCGGAAGCGGTCGGCCGGGTTCTTCTGCATGCACTTGAGGATGATGGCCTCGAGGGAAGGATCGACCTTGCGGTTGATCTGCGAGGGAGGAACTGGCTGCTCCTGGACCTGCTTGAGCGCGACCGAGATGGCGTCGGGACCATCGAACGGCACGCGACCACAGGCCGCCTCGTACATGACGACACCCAGGCTATAGATGTCGGTACGTGCATCGAGCTCTTTGCCCTGCGTCTGTTCGGGAGAGACATAGTGGGCTGTCCCGAGCACGTTGTTGTCGGTGGTGAGGTGCGAGTTTTTGGCCCGCGCGATGCCAAAGTCCATCACCTTGATGTTGCCGTCAGGCTGCACCATGATGTTCTGCGGCTTGATGTCGCGGTGGATGATGTCGTGGCGGTGTGCCGCGGTGAGCGCCGAGGCGATCTGGCTGCCGATCTGCGCCACCTTCTTGCACTCCAGCGGACCGTGGCTGCGGATGCCGCTCTTGAGGTCGGTGCCACGCAGGTACTCCATAACGATGTAGTACGTGTCGCCGTCCTTGCCCCAGTCGTACACGCTCACGATGTAGGGGCTCTGCAGCGCTGCCGCCGCCTGGGCCTCCTGTTTGAAGCGCGCCGCGAAATTGGGGTCGGCCGCATACTGCGGCAGCATCGTCTTGATCGCGACCGCACGTCCCAAAACGTTGTCCACGCCACGGTACACCGTAGCCATGCCTCCGGTGCCAATCTTGTCCTGGACGGTATATCGTCCCCCGAGCACTCTGCCTGCCATCTTGTCTCCTCACCTTCCACGCAGTCCCGACACTGCGCTTTATCTCTCCCTATGCATCCGCCGCGAGCGTCACCCGCGAGGCGCAGTAGATATCTTGTTCGTCACCATCAGCTCCACCCGCCTTGAATGGCCAGCACCTGGCTGATGACCTCTCCTGCCAACCCAGCCGCAAGGCCTTCGATGTCCTCGCCCGCGTCGCCTTCCACGCAGATGGAGATGGCCATCGTGGGGTTGTCCGCCGGCGCGAATCCGATGAACAGCGAGTCCATCGTGTCGGCACCCACCGACGCCGTACCCGTCTTGCCCGCGACATAGGCCTCGGGCAGGCGCGCAGCCTGGCCCGTGCCCTCGGTGACGACGCCGATCATGGCCTCGCTCACCTGCTGTGCGGTGGATGCGGACACCGCTTGGCCCAAAGCCCGCGGAGTGGTGGTGGATGTGACCGCGCCAGACGGCGCGAGGATGTGGTCAACGACGTAGGGCATCATGGCCACGCCGCCATTGGCGATGGCCGCGGCGATCACGGCGTTCTGCATGACCGTGAGCTGCGGGCCGGCAGGCGACGGGTGCTCGCCCACGGGCTGGCCGCAGGCAGACCACGCGGTCTCCCAAGTGGTCATCTCGGCCGGCGCGGGCATGAGCGACGAGGCGGTGTAGAAGTCCAGCCCCACCGACTGCCCGAAGCCGAAGTTCTCCGCGTAGTGCACGAGCGAGGAGCTTCCCAGCTCCGTGCCCACCTGGCCAAACACGGTGTTGGACGAGTAGACGAGCGCGTCGCGCAGCGAGAGCTCACCATAGTCCACCTCGTGGTCGTTGACCACGGGAGCGTTGCCCAGGTCGATGCTGGCCGGCGCGGCGTACACCGAGTCAGGCGTGGCACCGCCCGTGTCCAGGGCCGCGGCCATCGAGACCACCTTGAAGGTGGAACCCGGCGTGTAGAGCGCGCTTGTGGAGCGGTCCACCAGCTCGCCGTTGCCCGAATCGTTGGCGATGATGCTGGCCAGCGACTCGAAATCGTAGGTAGGCGCGGACGCCTTGGCCAGCACGGCGCCCGTGGCAGGGTTGAGCACCACGATCGCGCCGCGACGGCCGGACAGCACGTTCTCGCAGACCTCCTGGATGCGCGAGTCGATGGTGAGCACCACCGAGTTGCCCGGCTGCTCGATGCCCGCCAAGCTGTAGATTGCGTTTTGCCAGGTAGAGAAGTCGGCATGGCCCGTGAGCGCGTCGTTCATGGACGCCTCGATGCCCGTGGCGCCGAACTGCGTGGACAGGTAGCCCACCGTATGGGCCGCCATGCC
>CACXFF010000322.1 GCA_902766805.1 uncultured Coriobacteriaceae bacterium
CACGGTCGCGTGGAGCTCGCGCCGGGGGTGCGCGGCTCCTGTGCGCTGCTGCCGCAGGACCCGTTGGCGCTCTTTGTCTGCGATACGGTGGACGAAGAGCTCATGGAGTGGTCCCAGGCGAGTGACTACACACGTTCTATCGCGCTGACCTGCGCATATGACGTCGGCCCGCTCGCTTCGGCGGATGGGAGCGACGCCGCCGACGTGGCGTTGCTCGCGCGCAACCCGCTGGACCTGGCGGGCGGAAAGCGCCAGCTGCTCGCGTTGGCCAAGCTGTTGGTGCTGCGTCCGCGCCTTCTCTTGCTGGATGAGCCGACCAAAGGCCTAGACGTCGCGGCGGCGACCAGCGTTGCCGCGACCATCCGGCGCGTGCGCTCCTATGCGGCGTCGATCGTGATAGCCACCCACGATTTGGCGCTCGTGCGTGCGGTGGCCGACGAGGTCACGCTGCTCTTCTGCGGCGAAGACGCGGCGACGCTGCCGCCGGAGGACTTCTTTGCCGACACGCTGCTCTGGAGTGGGCGCTGATGGGCCGGGCGGAGGAACGCGAAGGGCTGGCGGCGCCAGCGCACGACGCTGAGGCGAACGGGTGCCGCGGGATGGGCGCTGGTGCTGGCGCTGCGGGGAACGATGTTGGCGAGGGAGCGGAGCGCGTCGCCGCGGGGAACGAAGGGGTTCTGACCGCATCCGACGCCGGAGCGAGCGCATCAGACGGGGCGTCCGTGGCGCCTGATGCCGTGGCGAGCGAGCGCGGCGGTGTGGCCGCGGGCCGTGGCACCGCGGGGGACGAGCGCACAGGGGAGCGCTGCGCACGCGACTTCGTCGTGGACGTCTTGGTGCTCGCGCTCACGCCGCTGGTGCTGGTGGGCTGCGCGTTCGCGGGCATGGAAGGGTCGGCGGCGCTCACGCTGCTGGTCGCGCTCATGTCGCTGCTGCTCATGGCGCGGCGCTTCGAGAAGAGCAAGCCGGCCTTGCGCCAGGTGTTGCCCACGGTCACGCTCGCGGCCTTGGCTGCTGCCGGGCGCATCCTTTTCGCGCCGTTTCCCGACGTCAAGCCCGTGTCAGCCATCGCCACGTTGGCGGGCGCCGCGCTCTCGCCGCGCTCGGGCTTCATGGTGGGGGCGCTGGGTGCGTTGGTGTCCAACCTGTTCTTTGGGCAGGGGCCCTGGACGCCGTGGCAAATGTACGCGTGGGGGCTGGTGGGCTACGTCGGCGGATGCTTGGGGCGGCGCGGCTGGCTGGACACGGTGGGCGGACGCACGGCCTGGGGCTTGGCGTCGGGCCTGCTCTACGGGCTGTTCCTCAACGCGTGGCATGTGATCGGTTTCGTCAAGCCGCTCACTTGGGCCAGCGCGCTCGCTGCCTTTGGCGCGGGGCTGCCGTGGGACCTTCTGCACGGTGCGGCCACGGTGCTGTTCCTGCAGCTCATCTGGAAGCCTTGGGGCAACAAGCTGCGACGCCTCCAATCCAAACTCGGCTGAACCAGCCGCCAGCCCGGCCGAATCCGCTGCCTACCGGGTACGCAAACGTGACTTTGGCCGTTTGGGGACCGCCTTCCGGGTACGCAAACGTCGCTTTCGCCGTTTGGGTGCCGCCGACCGGGTACGCAAACGTGGCTTTGGCCGTTTGGGTACGCCCGACCGGGTACGCAAACGTCACTTTGGCCGTTTGGGTACGCCCTGCCGGGTACGCAAACGTCGCTTTGGCCGTTTGGGGACGCCCCACCGGGTACGCAAACGTCACTTTGGCCGTTTGGCTACGCCTTGGCCGCGGATGTTGGGAGGCAGAAGGACCGCGATTCTTGGCGTTGGTTTGAAGAAGCTGGTGTGGGTTGATTGTCGCGGTACAATCACGCATGCAAAACGCAGCTTATTCGGATTCGGCGCACAAGGATGGTGGCCAAGGCATGGCACGCTTCAGCACTTCGGAATGGCAAGACCCTTCGGCCTCCTCGTCCGGTGACGAGGGCAAGCGCGGCGCGCATCGCTCCGCTGCTCCTCGGCCGAAGTATCAGCCCGATGAGGTGCGCGTTCAGCAGCAGGCGGCGTGGCAGTCTTCGCAGCCTTATCAGCAACCCGTCCCGCAACAGGGCTCGCGGCCTTCGGGCCAGGAGCAAGCCGCGCAGCGCGAAGTCCAAGCGCGCCATGCGGCGCCTGCCCGGCAACATGTCTCGCAACAGGGGCCGCGTGCCGCCGTTCTTGCGCCGCAGTATGCGCAGCAAGCTGGACCAACGCCCCAATCGACTCACCAGCGGCAGCCTCGGTACACGCAGCCGCAGGCCCAGCCCGCGTCCCAAGCTGCGCCGCAACAGCCCGCGCCTAGGCCCTCGCAGCCGCAGACTGCCTCCCGATCTTCCCAGCGGCAGCCTCGGTACACGCAGCCGCAGGCCCAGCCCGCGCCCCAAGCTGCGCCGCAACAGCCCGCCCCGCAGCCCCAACCCGCCCCGCCGCCCCAAGCTACGCCGCAACAACCCGCGCCGCAGCCCCAACCCGCCCAACAGCCGCAGCGCAGTCCCCAATCCGCGCACCCCGCTCGTTCCCGCAAGCCTTCCCGTCTGAAGCCCGTGCTCCTGAGCCTGCTCGGCATCGCCCTGGTGGGCGGCTTCGTTGCCTGGCTGCTCGCCGACCGCGGTCGCGTGATCGACCAGGCCCAGGCGCGTGCCGCGCTTCCCGGCCTGGTGGAAGAGACCCAGCAGCAGACCCAGGCCCAACCCACCCTGCACAGCGCCGAGCTCGATGCCGACGGAGACGGCGTGGTGGACCCCGTGCCGTGGATCTGCGACTCCAAAACGGTCGCGCATGCGGGCGGCACCTATCGCGAGGGAGACAAGACGACCACCTACACCAACTCTGCCGCCACCCTCATCCAGAACTACGAGCTCGGCCAACGCACCTTCGAGTTCGACTTCAGCCTCACCACCGACGGCGAGCTGGCCTGCCTGCACAATTGGGACAACAACACGCCGCTCACACGCGACGAGTGGCTGTCCAAAAGCGTCGCGACCTCCGGCGGTGATGCCTTGGCCACGATGGTGGTCGGCGACCTCTACGACACGATGCTTGGCCTGCCCAACATGGTCATGGTGGCCGACACCAAAGCCCCCGTGTACAAGGAGGCGGAGCAGAGCACCATCTATCGGCGCTTGGCCGAGGCGGCCAAAGAGCGCAGCCCAGCGCTGCTGGCGCGCATCCTGCCCTACGTCTACAGCGCCCGCGGCTACGAGATCGCCCACGCTGCCTACCCGTGGCCCAAGGTCATCTATGCGGCCTATGCCGACGCCACGGAGCCGGTGGAGCAGGTCATGAACTTCGTGCTGTCCCACGACGACGTGGTGGGCATCTGCGCCCACTACGGTGACACTCGCTTCGACCAGGTCGCCCTCGCGCGCCTGCACGAAAAAGGCAAGCTCATGTATGTGTACACGGTGAATGAGGTCGCCCATGCTCGCAGCCTCATGGCCTATGGCGACGATGTGATGATCACGGACGTGCTGCTGCCCAGCGACCTGGAGTAGGGGCTGGCAGACGCCCCATCCCGACCCATCAAGATGTGAATAGCGAGGACAGCTCCCTCTGTCCTCGCGTCACGCATGCCGTTTGTAGTACGATAAGCAGCTGTGTGAGCAAGAGGCTCCCTTTATCGATGCACCAGGAGGAACGTTGAACATCACCGTTAAGGCCGAGCAGCCGGCCGATTCCAAGCTTGCTGCCACCGTTACCGTCGAGGCCGCCGACGTCAACGCCGCCGTCAAGAAGGCGTACAAGGACGTCGCCAACCGCTACAACTTCTCGGGCTTCCGTCGTGGCCGCGCCCCGCGTCCCGTGATTGACAACATGGTTGGCCGCGAGTATGTCCTGGGCCTTGCCACCGAGGACGTCGTGAGCCAGGCCGAGCCGCTCATGCTCAACGAGCTGGACGTCGTGGTCTGCGGCGAGATCGACTACTCCCAGGTCACGTCTGTGGTCGAGGGCGAGGACTTCTCCTACGGTGTGGTCATCCCTCTCATCCCCGAGTACGAGCTCTCCAGCTACGACGCGGTCGACATCGAGCTCCCGCCCGCGGGTGCCACCGAGTCCGAGATTGACGCCCAGGTCGACATCCTGCGCAGCTACGTCACCACGTTCGAGGATGCCGCGGAGGACGACGTCGTGGAGGACGAGGACATCGTCACCTACGACGTGGAGGACATCGAGGGCGCCGAGCGCTATGCCGGCGAGAACCGCGCCTACACCATCGGCTCTCCCGCCATGCCCGCTGAGTTCTATGACCAGCTCAAGGGCATGAAGGTCGGCGACGAGAAGGAGGTCAGCTGGACCCCCGAGGGCGATGACGCCCAGCCCGTCAAGGCCAAGATGACCCTCAAGGGCATCCGCCGCCGCAACGTTCCCGAGCTCACCGACGAGCTCGTGAAGAACGACTTCGGCTTCGACGACATCAACGCCCTGCGTGACGCCGTGAAGACCGAGATCGAGACCGACAAGGGCCGTCAGATCCCGATGCTGCGTGAGTCCCGCGCCCTCAACAACCTGGCCGAGCGCCTGGGCCTCGACGAGGTGCCCGAGACCTACCAGAACACCGTGTACAACGAGCTCGTGCAGCAGATCCTCTCGCAGGTGCAGTCCGCCGGCATGACCATCGACCAGTACCTGGCCGCCCGCGGCATCGCCGTCCAGAGCTTCGTGGACGACATGCACGCCCAGGCTGCCGAGCGCGCCCGCCAGTCCCTCGCGCTGGACGCCCTGGCCCGCCACCTGGGCCTCGAGGCCACCGAGGAGGACATCGACAACGAGATCTCCGAGGCTGGCATCACCGACGAGGAAGCGGCTGCCGCCATGCGCAAGCAGCTCGTCGACGAGGGCCGCGTCCCGGCGCTGCGTTCCTCCATCAAGCGCGGCAAGGCGCTCGACTGGCTGCTCGACAACCTCAACGTCACCGAGGTCGAGGAAGCCACCCAGATCGTGGAGAACGAGGAGTAACGCCTCGTCCCATACGCTTCGCCCAAGCCGTCCGCCTCGTGCGGGCGGCTTTTTTTGGCGCGCTTGGCACCAACATCGTCTAGCGGCCGCCGCCAAGCCGCCGCGAGTCCCTCAGGGTCGCTTGTCCCCGACGAGTTTTGCGGCAATGCCAGATCGCGCGGCAGGCGAGTCTGTGAATCCTGTATCCTAAGAGAGCTGAATGGGTAGAAGGGCTCTGTTATCGTCAGGACCCAAAAGGAGGGACCATGCTTCACCAACCCACCAACATCCCGCTGATCCCGTACGTTGTCGAGCAGACCCCGCGCGGCGAGCGCAGCTATGACATCTATTCGCGCTTGCTCAACGACCGCATCGTGTTCTTGGGCGAGGAGGTCACGCGCGACTCCGCCAACCTCGTGATCGCGCAGCTCCTGCACCTGGAGAGCCAGGATCCCGACAAGGACATCTCGCTCTACATCGACTC
>CACXFF010000323.1 GCA_902766805.1 uncultured Coriobacteriaceae bacterium
GCGCTGCTCACCACGTGGACCTTGCCGCGCCAGTACTCGGGGATCCAGAAGCTCACGTTGCCCAGGTAGTAGTGGTAGAGCTTCTCCTCCTCGGCCTTTTTGCGCTCTTCCTCCTCGGACTTCTTGCGCTCTTCCTCGGCCTTTTTGGCGGCTTCCTCCTCCGCCTGTCTCTCGGCGTCGGCAGCGCTCCGCTCGGCCTTGTGGGCTGCCAAGGCCTCGTCACGCTTGGCCGTGGCCGTCGCGCGCAGCTTCTCCGCGATGTCTGAGCTCACGGCGCCGCCCTGCATGGCCAGCTTGTACGCGTCGTTGATCTGGGTGTCGGTCACTTTCCAGGCCTCGATGGGCGTGAGCGTGCACGACGTGGCTGCGCCGCCCGCGTAGCCGCTCGTCTCGTTGACAATGACGTCGATGGACAGCTCGGGCACCTCGAAGAGCGTGCCGTCAGCCGCGATGGGCGACCCCGCGCCCGTGAGCTTGTAGCTGCCCGCCTCGAGCTTGACACCCGAGCCGTCGGTCGGGGCAAAGACCGTGCTTTCCACGCGCACGCCCGCGGCTGAGGTGCCGCTCACGTGCAGGGGCAGGGCCGAGGCACCCGCCAACGACACGGGCGCGCTCACCTCGAAGGGCACCGGGTAGGTCTTCTGCTGCTCGGCGACGATGTTGTTGCGGATGAAGAACGCGGCGCCCACGGCTGCCGCCACGAGCAGCAGCGCGACGATGACCAAGGGGGCCTTGGAGCGCTTGCGGGGCGGCTCAGGATCCACGAACTGCGGGCGGTAGTCGCCCTGCGGCTCGTAGCCGGTCGTCGGCTGCGTCGGCGGCACGGGTGGCACAGGCGGCACGGAGCCGGCGGCATAGGCGCCCTGCGGGCCTGCGTAGCGCGTGGCCTGCTGGTCGGCAGGCACGTACTGCGTGGCGCGTTGGTCGGCAGGCACGTACTGCGTGGCCTGGGTACCGCCAGCCCTGTACTGCGTGGCTTGGGGGTCCATCTGGTAGCCCCGTCCGCCGTCGGCCACACGTGTGGGCGCACCAGACAGCGTGGGCGCATAGGTCAGGGGATCCGCCTGCTGCGTGGGCTGGAAGGCCTGGGCGTAGGCGGTCGTCTCGGCCACGCCGTCGGTGGCGTCGAGCGGGTCGATGGCCGGCGCGGGCTCCACCTCGGGGAAGAGCTCCGTCGGCTCGGCGGGGTCGGGTATGCGACGCTGGTCTTGGGGGTTCATCGTCAGTCCTCCTCGGACACGGGGGGTTCGCCTGTCTCCAGAATGCGTTGCAGGGCGGCTTCGTCCAACACGGGGATGCCCAGCTGCTCGGCCTTGGCGAGTTTGGAGCCGGCAGCAGCGCCGGCGACCACGTAGCTCGTGCGCTTGGACACGCTGCCCGTGACCTTGGCGCCCAGGGCCTTGAGGCGGGCGCCCGCCTCGTCGCGGGTCAGGGTCTCGAGCGCGCCGGTCAGCACGAAGGTGAGGCCTGCGAGCGTCTGGGGACGCTCCTCCTGTTGCTCGCCGCGTGCCTCCTCCATCTCGACGCCGGCGGCGCGCAGGCGCTCGAGCACGCGCACGTTGTCGGGCACATGCAGGAACTCCACGAGCGAGGCCGCTATCTTGGGGCCGATGCCCTCGACCTCGGCGACCTGCTCCGCGCTGGCAGCCATGAGCGCGCCGATGGAGCCAAAGGAGCCCGCGAGCGACTCGGCCACGCTCGCCCCGACGTGGCGGATGCCCAAGCCAAAGAGCACGCGTCCCAAACCGCGGTGGCGCGAGGCCTCCACCTGCGCCATCACCTTGTTGGCGATGGTCGTGCCCACCAGGATCGGGTCGCCGGCCGCATGGTCTTTGGTCGCGGTCTCGTACACGCGGCCGGTGTCAAGCGCGGCGAAGGCCTCGGGCGTGAGCCGGTCGTAGAAATCGGCGACGTCGGAGAGCAGGCCCTGCTCCACCATGCGCGCCACGAGCTCCTCCCCCAGGCCGTCGATGTCCATGGCCTTGCGCGAACCCCAGTGCAGCAGGCGCTCCTGCGCCTGGGCCGGGCAGTCCAGCGACACGCAGCGGTAGGCCACCTCCCCCTCGTCGCGCAGCACGGGCGCGCCGCAGCTCGGGCAGTGGGTGGGCATCTGGAACTCGACCGCGTCGGCCGGGCGTTTGGCCAGCACCGGGCCGACCACCTCGGGGATCACGTCGCCCGCC
>CACXFF010000324.1 GCA_902766805.1 uncultured Coriobacteriaceae bacterium
ATTCGTGCTACCATTCGAAGTGGGCCATCGTCGAGCGGCGTTGGGCGTCATGTAATCCGCCGAGTGGAAGGAGAGCACGGGATGGCATCGGGCTACGACGACCTCCCCATCGTCTTCGCGGAGGACGCGGAGACGGGAGAGCTGTGCCACGTCGACGACGTGAAGAGGGGTCTCGCGTGCGGCTGCGTGTGCCCCGCGTGTGGACAGAGGCTGGTCGCGAGGCAGGGCGAGAAGAACGCGCATAGCTTCGCACACAGGTCGGGCGAGTGTAGGTGGGCCGCAGAGCACGTCATCACGGCTCTCTCCAAGCGAGCCATCGAGGAGCGTGGTAGCCTCGCCCTCCCGCCCCTCTCCTACCCGGACGCGTGCAAGGGAAGGGATGTGGAGATCTCGCCCGCGCGCACTATGCGAGTCGTGTCCGTGGTGACTACGGACGCGAGCGGGCGTGGGGCGCCTGACCTGCTCGTCACGGTGAGCGGAGGCGGGAGTGAGGCCACGTTTGCCGTCCTTTCGTGCCTGACCCACGGGGCGACGGACGCGCAGCTGGACTCGCTCTTCGAGGGCATGGGCGGCGTTGTCGAGATGGACTACGCGGCGGACATGTGCGAGCGCAGGAGGGGGCTCGGCCGGCACTACGACAGGGACGAGCTCGCGATGGCGTACCAAGACCCCGGACTCATAGCGGGAGCCCTCCTCGACGAGGGCTACCCATTCAAGTCGTGGGTCCGCAACCGGAGGGCCGAAGAGGCCGCCAGGGAAAGCGTGGCCAGGCACAACGAGGATATGGAGAGGCGCAGGAAAGAGAAGGTCGCACGGGAGAGGGAGGCCGAGGAGCAAAGGAAGGCCGAAGAGGAGGAACGCGCCCGCCGCGAGCGGGAGCGGCAGGCCTCGTCAATCGAAAGCGAGCCGATCGCAGATGCGGGAGCAAGCCCTTCGACGCCATCAAGGCAGATGAAAGCGCCCACCGGCCATTCCCTTCCGGACGTGGCGATTCAGGCCCCCGGCGCGAGAAGATACGACGTCATGCAGTGGAAGATCTGCGGGAAAGAACATGGCAGCTGGTACGTGAGCAACGGGGACATGGACGCCATGGTCACAGAGTCGGGGGACGGATGGTGCTACGACATGGTCGTCGACTTGGATGCCGAGGTTCTTCGGGAGGCCCTGTCGCATCTCGGGGAGCTCGTGCACGGGTGCGTGGACTTCACGCTCTGCGTTTCTGCCTCTGGCGCACGATACACTGGCAAGTTGGCGGTCTCCGATGGCACGACCGCTCCCGTGACCGTCCGGATGGAGAGCGGCGATGCTGCGGGTGCTCTCACCGCCCTGTCGGAGCTCCTGTCCCTCAACGTGAAGCTGAGTATGACCTATCGCGACTCGTGGGGGAACGCCGTCGGCAGGCGCATGGTTTCGATTGATGTGGAATCCCGGCGGATCATCCTGTCACGGGACATGCTCGAGGTCTACTGACGCTTGGCGGGCTTTGCCGCATGAGGTCAGCAGCTCTGCCTCGCGCCCCGCGTGGGGCCTCGGTCAGCCTGTGCTTGTTCCGATCGTTGACTTGGCGTATATCGCCCTCGTCTAGCGCCCCTCCCTCATCGGCAGATCCATCTCATGGGCGTGGGGCAGCTGCTCGCGGGTCTCGCCCCGCCAGTCGTACGTGCTCGCGTTCACGCCCTTGTCGAACCAGAGCATGCTGACGCTCTGGCTGAGCCAGTTGCCGTCGGAATCTCGTCCCGTGAAGTTCCGCGCGATGTCTACGGCGCACGCGACGACGGCGTCGGTCGCCTGGTTCGTGGCGAACACGTCGAGACGCCTCACGACGCAGAGCCACCCCTCCTCGTCGCGGGTGCACTGAACGGCGGCGTCGACGACGGCATCTGGGTGGCGCCTCATCAGCGCTACCGCCTCGCGACCGAACCGGTGCCCGACGCAGAGCAGGCCCTTGTCGCAGAGCGCGTCGATCACTTCGAGCCCCACCTTCTCGTACCAGAGCGAGGCCATGGTCACGCCGTCCTCCATGAGGCTCATCGTCATGTCGCATCCGTCGCGACCGACGAGCTCCTCGTCGATGGCGCGGTCAAGCTCGTCCGCCCCGAGCGTTCCGTCTGGCCCCCAGCGGAGTAGCGACACGTCGAACTCGTTGCCGTCTTTGTCTTGCAGCTGCATTATGGTCCGCCTCCCGTGGCTTGGTCTTACGATCGGTGCGGGGACCACCATGGTCAAATGTTGCAACCTTCCCGAGCTATGGTTTCAGGTCTTGGGTCTGA
>CACXFF010000325.1 GCA_902766805.1 uncultured Coriobacteriaceae bacterium
CCACATCGACCAGCTGGACGAGACCGTGCGCAAGAGCTTCGACATCGAGCACAAGTTCCGGTTCGACGAGGTCCTCGCCGAGCACAACGACATGCTCGATAGCGCGCATCGCCAGCAGCCCTACTCGGAAAAGGAGATGCGGAGCCTCGTCGACAGCGAGTACCGCATGGCCGACCTGCTGGTCAACACGCTCGAGGCCGACGTGTCGAACGACCAGGGGTCGCTCATCAGCCTGCTCTTCACGCTGATGGGCATGCTCACTGCGTCGCTGCGCATCTTCGACGAGCTGTACTACCACAGCAGCCCCCATGCCCAAGAGCAGCTCAACCCATGGCACACTTCTCACGACAACTGGATGAGCGTCTACGACGCCATGTCCTCGCCATGGTTCGTCGAGAAGCTCCAGGACTACAGCGTCCTGGAGCTCAGCCTACGGACAAGGGACGCAGACGCGCTGTACACCGACCTGCTCGACCAGGTTGCCGACGCGAGGCAACAAGTCGTGGACAACCAGGCCCTGCTCGTCGCGTTCAAGACCAAGGAAGACTGGGACAAGTACCAGGAGCTCACAAAGAAGGACGTCGTCGACTCCATACGGAACGCCTACCGAGCCGCCGGCGCCGGCATGGACGAGCGCGAGGTGGAGGTCGCCTGCGAGGAAGCACTCCAGAAGGCGGAGCTGGCATGAGGGCCCGACCATCGGACGCGCCCGTGAGGAGCGCCTACGACAAGCTCGCCGCCGCCTGTGACCAAGTGGACGGGGCGCGGACCACATCCGCCGGCGCCCCGCTGAGGGAGCTGCTCGCGCAGGACGTACGCGCGTTCATCGAGCTCGTGTCGACGGGCGGGGCCGAGGAGCGTTACGCGCGCTTCGACCATGACTGCCAGGGCGGACGGTATCCGAAGCCGCCAACTCCCCGCAACGACGCACCGAGCGACGCGTCGGAAGCGCTGGCGGCCCTCTGCGACTTCGACGCCAGGGCGATGGGCGGGCAGGACGCGAGGCTGGCGGGCCTCTACGTCTCCTTCTTCTACGAGCTAGGCCGGCACTACCTGTCCAGCCCCTCGGACAGAGGCCAGGTGGACGCCAAGAGCTACCTCGCATACCTCCAGCGCACAAGGAGCCAGGCCAACAAGTTCGAGCTCGAGGCTTCGAACGGGAAACGGCCCCTCGCAACCCCGGGCGCGCCGGCAACAGGAGGCGAGGACGGGACGCCCACGCCGAGGCGCGCCGGCGAGGACGCCGAGCCGCAGCTCACGCTCGAGGAGCTGATGGACGAGCTGAACGGGCTCATTGGCTTGGAAGGCGTCAAGCGCGAAGTCAACTCCTTGGTCAACCTCATGAAGGTCAACAGGCTGCGAGAGGCCCAAGGGCTGAAGACCCCCGACGTCTCGAAGCACCTCGTGTTCCTCGGCAACCCAGGCACGGGCAAGACCACCGTCGCCCGCCTGCTCTCGAGGATATACCAGCAGCTTGGCGCGCTGCAGACAGGGCAGATGGTCGAGGTCGACCGCGCGGGGCTGGTCGCTGGCTACGTCGGGCAGACGGCGCTCAAGACGAAGGAGAAGGTCGACGAGGCGATGGGCGGCGTCCTGTTCGTGGACGAGGCCTACACCCTGGACAAGGGGGGCAGCGACTTTGGCCAGGAGGCGATCGACACCATCCTCAAGGCGATGGAGGACCACCGCGACGAGCTCGTCGTGATCGTCGCCGGGTACCCAGGCCCGATGGAGTCGTTCCTTTCGTCGAACCCCGGCCTCAGGTCGCGCTTCAACAAGAGCATCACGTTCGAGGACTACTCCGAGGACGAGCTCCTCGAGATCCTCGGCCTCTTCTGCAAGCCCTACGGCATGGCGCTCGACGGGCAGGCAGAAGCGTGCGTGCGGACCTACTTGGGCTGGCTGGTCGAGCACAAGCCCGACGACTTCGCCAACGGCCGGGCGATGCGCAACCTGTTCGAGGACGCGCTGAGGAGCCAGGCCAACCGTCTGGCCGCGTGTCCGCAGGCCACGGCAGAGGAGCTGTGCACCATCACGCGGGAGGACCTGCCGCCGTACGTGCTTGGCCCACATGGAGGCGGG
>CACXFF010000326.1 GCA_902766805.1 uncultured Coriobacteriaceae bacterium
GCAAGCTCAACGGGCTCGTGGACCGCCACGTCCGCGAGCTGCCCGACGACCCGTTCCAGTTCGCGGCCGAGCTGCGCGCCTCGGCCTGGAGCTACTGGCGGCGCATCGAGCGAGCCTCCCGCGTCCCGCTGTCCCGCCTGCGCGCGATCGGCGAAGACGAGCTCGCGCGCGACGCCGTGGCCACGCTCATGGTCACCATCATCCAGGTCTACGGCCGCCTCGCGCGCATCGAGGACCGGGACAGGGAGGCGCCCCACGTGTACTTCGCGGACGGCGCCTTCCACGGGCGCGACGGCGACGCGACGGTGTTCCGCACGCTCCGGGAGCTCGACGCCTACCTGCTGGAGCTCACGGAGCGCAGCGACCAGACCGTGGTCGCGCACGCCCTGTACGGACCGTTCTACCACGCGTTCAAGGAAGGAATCTGACATGCCCAACCAGACGCTCACGCTCATGGCGTTCAAGCCCCGCGCCGACGTATCGGTGCACGTCCACGCCGTCGACCTCCCGCCCGAGCTGCGGGCGGCGCTCAACGAGCTCTTCCCCCCTCGCCACGCGCACGACGCCCTGCCCACGAGCGGCCTCAAGCACGAGCTTCGCCGCTGGCTCGACCACACCGTGGACCTGCGAAGCGTGAGGGCCGGAGGCGAGGGCCCCGTGAGAGGCTGGCTCATCGCGCTCTCCCCGGTCGACCTCCGCAGGCTCTGCAGCGTCCTCGCCGTCTGGCTCCGCGCCCAGGCCGCCGAGGCGGACGAGGGGAAGCTGTCACGCGCGCTGGGGCTCCTCAGGCCAGAGACCTTCGCCGCGCACGCGCACGAGCAGGACACGAGGCTGTTCGGAGACGACGGGCGCCCGGCGCCGGAATCCTCAGGCCTGGCGTTCCCCGCGCTATCCGCCGCCCTCGCCCGGCTCCTCGTGGGCCGAGAGATAGTCCTCCCGGACGGGCAAGCGATCACGTTCGCGCGCGTGGCGCAGGGCGGCCACAACTCCTGCGAGCTGATGAGCCAGGTCATGTGGTTCGAAGGCGAGCCCTACGCCCAGGTCCTGAGGCTCCACACGGAGACGCTGCCCGTGGGCCAGCGCGTCATGCTGAACGCGCACGTGTCCACGAGGCGCTTCATCACGGCTCCCCGCCACGCCACGCCCTACCTCCGCGAGGACGTGCAGGCCCTCGTACGCTCGGGCGAGGACTGCTTCCGCGTCGTGCCCTACGGCTACAGGCGAGGAGAGGGCCTTGCCTGGGACGCGCGGGCGAAGAGCCTCTACGAGCTGACGCCCGGCGCGGGGCTCCCCGGCCTGAACGACTACTTCCCCGACATGCTGTCCTTCGCGCCCGACGGCCAAGAACCGCAGATCCTCTCCCCGTACTCGGTGTCGTGCCACTGGGCGAACAGGCCGAAGGTGGGAGTGGGAATCCCGATCAAGGACAAGGCCGCCTACCACGAGATGCTCACCCGGGAGCTCGGCACGCTCGTCGAACCTGTCGTTGCCACCCGGCAGGTGAGGATGCGCAGCCTCAAGCCCGCGCTGGGGACGGGAGGCGAGGGCCCCGAGGAGAGGGCGCTTGCCAACAGGATGAGGCTGGCGGAGTGCACGGGCAGGGACGAGGTCGAGTTCTGCCTGGTCGGCCGCAGGAAAGACGCCGGCATCCTCGAGCTCGCGCGCCAGGAGATCCTCGGGCTGCTCGGCCCGGAAGGCGCCCAAGGCGGCGTGGCCCTCCGCATCACGGAGCTGTTTGACGGCGGCAAGCTCCTCGTCCCCCTCAAGTCCAAGTCCCGCGCGTGTGCCAGCGCGCGGTGGCGCACCATCCAAGACAGGCTCCCGAGCACAGACTCCCCGACCGTCTGCATCGTCGTCCTCCCCGACAAGGGGCACTACCACGACATCGAGTTCGAGAACGCCAAGCAAAGGAAGGAGCAAGGGCAGGAGGCTAAGCCGCTGGACGCAGCGGACCCGAAGACGGCGTTGCGCATGGGGCTCGCGCTCACGGGCAGGCTCTCGCAGTTCCTCACCCCGCAGGCGGAGGGCGAGGACCCGAGCCACCGCGTGCGATCCGCGGTGCTTGACGCCCTGCGCCAGCTCGGCTTCGCCACGGCGTTCGAGCGCGCGGCGGGGGCGCCCGACCCCAGCCTGCCCGTGGCAGGCATCCACCTCTACCAGTCCCCGAACGAGTCACGCAGGGCGGCCTTCCCGCTGCTGGTCCGCATGGACCTGGAGCGTGGCTCCGTCAGCGCGGAGTGCCCCCTCGTCGACGAGGGCAGGATCCCCTACTGGCGGATGCTCCTCAAGCTCGCCGAGGTGAGCACGGGCGACGGGTTCTTCGAGGCGGCGAGGGCCGTGGGCGGAAGGACGCTCGCTTCCATGGTGCGGGGCATGGCGATGGAGGCGAGGGAGCGGGAGGAGCTGCTCTTCGTCCACTCCTATGGCCGCGTCCGCCAGAGGGGGTGGTGGTACGGGATCAGCGACACGCGCATCGCCGACGGGCGGCTCACCATTGGCCCCGAAGGAGAGGAGAGGGACTTCTCCGGCCTGGGAACGAGGCTGCAGGTGCTGCGCGTGC
>CACXFF010000327.1 GCA_902766805.1 uncultured Coriobacteriaceae bacterium
CCCAACGAGCGCACCGCCGCGATGAACGCCTGTGCCAGCTCGTGGTTGTCGTCGCCCGTGAGCCCGATGGCCCACGCAAGGTCGGCAAGCTCGCCCTCTACCGCTGGACCGAACTCCTCCAACACATACGGCAGGATCACCGCATTGGCCAAGCCATGCTGCGTATGGTAGCGCCCGCCCACACCGTGCGCGATCGCATGGACGTAGCCCACAAAAGCGCAGGTAAACGCCACGCCCGCATCGAAGCTCGCACGCAGCATGCGTTCGCGCAGAGCCAGGTCGGCACCGTCGTCGTAGCTGGGCTTGAGCGCTTGGAAGATCTCGCGCACCGCGCGTAGCGCACGCTCGCGCGCATATTTGGAGCCGAAGCGATTGGTGTAGGCCTCCACCGCATGCGTGAGCGCGTCCATCCCCGTGTAGGCCGTGAGCGTCGGAGGAAGTCCCACGAGCAGCTCGGGGTCGAGCACGGCCATGTGCGGGATGAGCACCAAGTCGCTGATCGCGTGCTTGCGCTGCGTGGACGGATCGGTGATGACGGCCGCCGCCGTGGTCTCGGAACCCGTGCCTGCGGTGGTGGGCACCGCGTAGAGCTTGGGCAGCTTGTGGCGCACCCTGAGCACGCCCTCGAGCTCTTGCACCGAAGCGTGCGGCCGCACGATGAGGGCGCCCGCGACCTTGGCGGCGTCCATGGCTGAGCCTCCGCCGACGGCGACGATGCCGTCGCAGCCAGCTTCCTCGTAGCGTTCGGCGATGGCCTGCACGCACGCGGCGTCGGGGTCGGGCACGACGTCGGTGGAGAGCGCATGCGCGAGGCCTTGGCGCTCGAGCTCGGCCAAGAACGCATCGAGCTGGCCGCGCCGCATGATGCCCGGCGTCGTCACGACCAAGGGGTGCGTGACCTCGTCGGCCACGATATGAGCTGGAAGATCGAGCAGGCAGCCGGGGCCTTGGAGCGGTTCGGGCAGGTACAGCTGTTGCGCACGCGTGACGACGCTCGTGACGGCCTGCTGTGCGCGCATGAGGGGATGGTGCATGTTGAAGCCTTTCTCTTGTGCTGGCGCGCTAGCGTGCTGCCACGTGCCGAGGGCCGCGCTGCGCTGGTCCGCTTGGTTGGTGCGCGCCGCGGGCTAGCTGGCGAGCGCCGTGCTGGCGCGCTTATCCGCTTGGGCGTCGCGCGTCTCTTACCGTGCCGGCGCGTGCAAGCGGGCTTGGCTGGCGCGTACCGAAGATGGGCTGGCGCGCGCCGCGCTTGACCGTCTCGCTGGCAGTCGCGCGGGCGCGGAGCAAACCTTCCCGCGGGCCGTATTGCCACGTGCCACAGTCCGCAGCCGGACGGTTCATGCCAGTGCCTAGCCAACCTGCGGAATGGTGCCCGCTGCCGTGCCCGACACGCCGACGCCCGCGAGCGCCTGGTCGAACGCCCGCGCGAAGCCCGTGGGGTCGTCCAAGAACACCTGGTGTCCCGCGCCCGGCACCACGATCACGCCCGCGCCAGCCGCACCGCTTTGGGAGAACCACTGCGCCACTAGGTCCGTCGGGGTCGTCCAATCGTTCTCTCCTTGGACGAACGAGACCGGCACCCCGCCCAGCGCACCCAACTCGCCCAACGCGTAACCGAAGTGCAGGTACTGCGCGAGGTCGTGTTCTGCTGCGTAGCGCGAGGCAAGCGAAAGGGTGCGGATGATCCACCGCAGGTCGTCAAGCCCCAAATCGGGACTCGTGAGCGTGAGCCACAGACGCTGCAGCGACGACAGCGTGCCATGGCCTTTGAGCTGCGAGCGCGTGATGGTGGAAAGCGACTGGTACGCGTCGAGGTTGAGGTCGTCGATGCTCGTGGCGGATTGGTAGCGTGCCAACACTTGCCGAAGCTGTTCGGCGACGTCGGCATGGCCCGCCTCGCTGAGCTGCGCCATCGCGACGTTCGCCGCGTGTTCGCTGGCCTGGGCCATGTCCACCACTTGGCCCACGCCCACGTAGGCCGCGACCTTGTCGGGATGAGCGGCCGCGTACTGCGAGCCGAGCACCGTGCCCCAACCCTCCCCCGCCACGATCACGCGGTCTTGGCCAAAACGACTGCGCAGGTAGTCAACCTGTTCGTCAATGTCTAGCAGCAGCTGTTCGTCGGTCACGGGACCGTTGTCGGCATTGGCATAGAAGGTGCGCCCGCTGCCGCGCTGGTGGAAGTAGGCGATCGTGTAAGCCGTCTCCAACGGGCGTTGGTAGGCGTAGCTGAGATAGCTGAGCGGCTCGCCCGGGCCGCCGTGGAGCCACAGCACCACCGGGTTGGCCTGGTCGTTGCCACGGATTTGCACGTATTGGCGGATGCCGCCCACCTGGATGAAGGTGGACTCTTGGATACCGTTGGGCGTCTGGATGCTGCACGCCCGCTGGTTGGAGAAGCGGAAGAACAACACCGCAGCGACCGCGAGCACCAGGACCGCACCCAGCACACGCCCCATCCACTTCAATACCTTACGCATGCAACTCCCCTCCCGTGCGCGGCCTCAACGGGCCAACGCGCACGGCCGTCATCTGCGCCCGCCGCGCGCCTGCGGACAAACGGCGCACTGCCCCCGGGAGGACAGTGCGCCGCGGCGAAACCGTGTCTGTGCGGACCGCCGCTAGAAGGTGCCGCCGTTCCAGCCCCACTGGTTGCCCGGCGTGGGGTGGAAGGTGATGTACACCGCCGTGCCCGGGATGCCCAGTACCTCCTGCAACAGGTCGCAGACCTGCGCGCTGAAGGCAGCGCACGCGTCGGCGGGCGTGTTGCCCACCAAGGAAAGCGACAGGTAGGCACCCTGGTCGAGCTTGTTGCCACCAAGCCACAGGTCATACTCGTCAACGATGCCCACCATCAGGAAGCTTTCGCCTTTGCCAAAGGCTTGGACGGCCGAGGCGAAGCCCGCCTTGAGCGCGACCTTCTGCTCGGGGGTGACGGGGCCTGCGATGCGTGCGTCTACGAAGGGCATGGGCTGTCCTCTCTCGCGGAGCGGTTGTCTGTCTATACCTTTGTACACCACCCGACGGGCGCGCGGGTGTCACAGACGTTACCGACGAGGGGCGTGTGGCGCCGTGGCCGCGGCCGCCGTACCCTGAGAGCCATCGCTTCCTCAGAACCAGTCGCTGCCGTTGTTACTCCAGAGCCGTCGGCTCTACGGTAACAAGCCAACGCTGTCTGCAACGACAGGGGCGCAGCGCCGAACCGGAGATCGCTGTTACTCCAGAGCCGAAGGCTCCACGGTAACAGCGGCGGATATAGAACGGACGGCCCCGAAGGACCGTCCGACTCATGAGCTGATATGCGCTTTGGGTTTTGGGTTTTGGGCCGTCGGGACTTTGGGCCGCAAGGTCCGAGGAGCCGCCGAGCTTTTAGCCGCGATAGCCGCGCGGACGGTCGTCACCCTTGTGGGAATCAGAGCCGAAATCCTTGCGCTGGCCGTAGGGCTTGGAACCGCCGTTGCCGCCGCGATAGCCGCCGTCACGGCCGCCCTTGTCGAAGCCGCCACGGCCGCCGTAGCCGCCACGCCCGCCGCGGTCGTCGCGCCCGCCGCGGAAGCCGCCGTCACGGCCGCCCTTGTCGAAGCCGCGCCCGTCGCGCTTGCCCTCGAAACGGCCATGCCCACGGTCGCCGTCGAAACGCCTGCCACCACGATCGCCAACGCGACGGTCGTGCCCGCGATCGTCACGGCCACCGCGGAAGTCACGGCCACCGCGGTCGTCACGGCCGCCACGGAAGCCACCGCGTCCCATGATCTCCTCTTCACCCTTGCGACCGCGCTCCATGCGCTCGCGGGCATCCTCGGGAAGCTCGGCTTCCAGAGCGGTGTTCAGGCGGTCCAGGTAAGCAGCGAACTGCTCGAGCTCCTCATCCGTGAAGTCGGCGAAGAGCTTGTCGTGCAGCTGCTCGGGACGGGTATCCTGGGCGCGACCAGCATCGGTGAGGTAGGTGAGCACCTGGCGCTTGTCGGCTTCGTTCTGCTTGCGCTCGATGAGGCCGTCACGCTCCAAGCGCGCAAGCGTCTCGTTCAGAGAGCTGGGACGGATAGCCAGGACATTGGCCATGTCACGGGTGCTGATGCCGTCCTTCATCTGCAGGAGGGCGAGCACGCGACCCTGGCCACGCATCGCGTCGGCCGCCGGGCCGTGCTCGGCAGCGCGCTCACGGTGCAGGACGGTGGTGAGGCGGTTCACGCGCATGAGCTTGTCGAGTGCGGCCTTGCGCGGATCGACTTCCTCTTCGTCCTCGGTATCCTCGGCATCGTCGTCGGAGTCGTCCTCAGCGTCGTCCGAATCGAACTCGTCGTCCTCGTCGGTTTCCTCGTCAGTGTCGACATCCTCGTCAGCCACGTCGGCAGCCTCGGCTTCCATCGCGACGGACTCCTCCAGCTCCTCGGCCTCCTCGACGAGCTCGTCGACAACGACGTCCTGCCGCTCCTCGGCAGCAGTGTTCAGGGAATCCAGATTCATGTATCTCCTATCACAGGCATTGGGCGGGGACTGGACGCGCATGCGCCCCTTTGGTATCACAGTCGTCCCCTTGTACTGTACGATGAAAGTATAACAGGTACCTGCTAGACTTCTAACAGGTACCTGTTATTCTACACAAGCCCTCCACGAATGCCAGAAAGCTCTCCGAGCACATTCACAAACACACGCAGTGCACGGGAAGGCGACGGAAGTGGCAGTCCGAGCCCAGCAGAAGAATCCGATGCTCATACGGAGCCAGAAACGCAGCTCAGAAGGAGACCACCTGTCGTTGCAGCAATCGCGGATATCCCTAGCCTAGCTGCCTCGTGCCTCCGACGTACGCACAGCTGCCATACACCGCGAAAAACCCAGATGTTGCCGTGCATTTGACCGGGCATCGTCCCATAGCAAAGCATTGAACACGTTTCCTCGGGCGGCGATTGGGCTCAAGATGGAGGTTACGTGCGCATGGGAAGAGGCCGCGCTCGCAGATGAACGCGGCCCCGTTTGGTCGTTTGCCCTGCTCAGGCGTTTA
>CACXFF010000328.1 GCA_902766805.1 uncultured Coriobacteriaceae bacterium
AGGTGGTAGACGTCCTTGAGGCGAGCGATATCGGCCTCGGTCGCGTCGGTCAGGGCGGCGCTGCGCAGGAGCACGCCGTCCTTCACCTTGCGGCCGCCCTCGCCCACGTAGCCGCCGAGCTGGCGTGCGTTGCCCACGCCCTCGAGGCCGATGCTCTGGGTTTCGGCGCTGATGGCCGGCTGAGCGGCGGCGGTGCTGGCGGGCTGCGTCGCGGTGGCGGTGCTGGCCGCCTGTGTCTGGGGCTGCGCGGCGGTGGTCGGCGCGGCGCTGTTGCCGCAGGCCCCGAGGCAGAGCAGCGCGCTCAGGGCCAATGCGACGTGTGCCTTGTGGGTGGTGAGCTGTGTCACGGCGGGTCTCCTTTGGAATCGTGCGTTGATACCAGCTTGTAACTATAGGGCTTTGGCGGGCGTTTGGCGTGAGGGCCATGCCGCGCTGTGCGTAACTTGCAACTTTTATGATTGTCAAACGCCTTTCGAGCGATGCTTGGCAAACGCGTCTCGAGCGGTGTCGGTCCATGGTCCACAGAGCGAAGGCTGACCAGTCGCGCCTCGTGCTGGGCTTGGAAGCTGAGGCATCGGCGTGCGGTGTTGCCAAATGCGCAATTCGCAGCGTTTCGTGGTCGTGGGGCCCAAGAAGGTGCGTATAGTCCATACAACGCGCCCAGCTGCCAGCTGGGCGTCTTGCGCAGAAGCAGAAGGCTTTTGTCAATGCTGGCCAAGCTTTGGACGAGAGAGGATGCCAAGATGATCGTGAAGCGCAATGGAGGGGTTGCTACTTTGTTCCTGAAGGGCAGCATCAGTGCTGCCAACGCGCATGAGTTCGAGGAGGAGCTGCTCGCGGCAGCCGACGAGGCGCAGGGCGATGCGCTGCGGCTCGACGCCGAGGAGCTGGCTTACATCTCCAGCGCCGGCCTGCGCGCGCTCGTGAAGCTCATGAAGCGCTGCGCGGACAGGGTCTCGGTGGTCAACGCCTCGTCCGAGGTCTACGACGTCTTTGACATGACGGGCTTCACCACGCTCATGGACGTGAAGCGTCGCATACGCGAGGTCTCGGTGGAGGGCTGCGAGCTCATCGGCTCGGGCGGATATGGCAAGGTCTACCGTCTCGACGAAGAGACCATCGTGAAGGTCTACAACCCCGGCATCAGCCTGGAGTTCGTGGAGCAGGAGCACGACGTCTCGCAGAAGGCCTTCCTCATGGGTGTGCCGACGGCCATCTCCTACGACGTGGTCAAGGTTGGCGACTGCTATGGCGTGGTCTTCGAGATGCTGGATGCCAAGACCACGGCGCAGATTATCGAGGCCGACCCCAGCCAGATCCCGGCGATCTCGGGCGCGAGCGCCAAGCTGCTCAAGGAGCTGCACGCCATCGTCCCGGGCCCGGACGCCGGCCTGCCCAACCGCAAGCAGTTGTTCTTGGAATGGGTCGACTCCCTCGCCGCCCACATCACGCAGGAGGAGTCCGACAAGATAAAGGCCTTCCTCAATGCCGTTCCCGACCGCGACACCTTCCTGCACGGCGACTACAACGCCAAGAACATCATGGTGCTCAACGGAGAGCTGCAGCTCATCGACATCGGCGACGCCACCATCGGCCACCCCGTGTTCGACATCGCGGGCCTCATGCTGGCCTACATCATCCTGCCCAACTCGCGTGGTGGCGCCAGGAGCGACGAGGAGATGCGCGCCCTGCTGGGCTTCGATTTCGACCTGGCACCAAAGGTGTGGGGCGTGATGTGCGCCACCTATTTCGGCGTGTCCTCGCAGGAGGAGATCGGAGCGATCACCCAGAAGCTCATGCCGTACTGCCTCTTGCTCATGTCGTACCAATCAGTCAGGATTTCGGGCGAGGACGAGCAGGGTATCGCGATGCGCGTGGAACGCGTGCTCCGTCAGCGTTTCCTGCCCGCCCTCGATAATGTCGCGCCCCTGGACTTCTAAGGCTTGGGGACAAGAAAGGAGCTGGTTGTCCTGATGGGTCCGACCAAAGGCAAGGTGCGCACGCTCGAGCGCAACGCCATCTTCGGGATGTTGGCGTTCTTTGCGCTGACGCTGCTCATCGGCACGTTCTGCGACGAAGGGCTCGCGCACGCGCTGTTCAGCCCGGGCAACGTGCCCGCCACGTTCGTCACCACGCTGGGCATTTACCCGTTCTTCAGCGCGGTCGTGCTCTTCTTGGGCGTGGTGTTCGAGCGCGTGCTGCACGGGGGGATGGGCAAGGTCGGCAAGGTCGTCGCGTGCCTGGTCGCCGCGGCGCTTGCGCTGGTCGTGAGCTTCATCGGCGCGGCGGCGCTGGTGGACGGGGACTGCCTCGGCGGCATCTTCCCGAACCTCATCCGCAACTACCCGGTCATCGCGGGCATCGACTTGGTCTGCGTGTGCCCGCTCTTTTACCTGGGCTTCCGCTTGGCTGCGAACACGGAAGACGAGCTGCTGCTCAAGCGGGTGCTGGGCCTGCTGGCGATCATGGTCGCCGCGTTCGTCTTCATGCGCCTGACCAAAAACATCTTCAACCGCCCGCGCTTCCGCAGCGTGGCGCAGGGCTACCCGGGCGTCGAGTTCGTGCCGTGGTACAAGATCTCGCCCGACCCCTCGGACCTCATGGCACAGTACGGTCTGGAGAGGGGCGAGTTCAGCTCGTTCCCCAGCGGCCACGCCATCCTGAGCAGCTCTGTGATCTACATCCTCTTCTCGCTCTCGTGGATCGTGCCTGCGCTGCGGGGCAGGGAGATGCAGCTCTGCGTCGGGGGCTTCGTGTTCGCCTGCGTGATCATGTTCACCCGCATGGTGCTGGGCGCGCACTACCTGAGCGACGTGTCGATGGGCGCGATCGTCGGCCTCGTGTTCACGCTGCTCTACCTCTTCGTCCAACGGCGGATAAGCGAGTCGCAGCAAGCGGCTTAACGTGTGCCGGCGCTGCTATGATGGGTGGGGAGCCTCGGGCCTTTGGGCGCGGGGCTCCTCTTTCATCGTCAGAGAAAAGGAGCGGACATGCTCAAGCAATCCATCGATCTGCCTGGTGTCGGCAATGCTCGTGAGCTGGGCGGCTACGCCGTGGGCGACAAGCGCGTCAAGTCAGGCGTGCTGCTGCGCACGGCCAGCCTGACCAAGGCGACACCCGAGGCCGTCGAGCGTCTGCGCGACGAGTACCACGTGCAGGCCATCGTCGACTTCAGGATGGGCGCCGAGCACGAGAGCGCGCCGGACCCGCAGGTGCCCGGGGCGACCAACTGCCACCTGAAGGTGGTGGAGATGGAGGACTTCCCTGTGCCCGAGGACCTCGATCCGAAGGCCTTCGACCTGCTCAAGGATCCCAACGCCAACAGGATGGAGCTGTTCGAGCTGTCCTACGACTTGGGCATGCTGGGCCCGCGCCTGTACGAGGGCTTCGTCCTGGGCGAGCGGGGCAAGGATGCCTTCGCGGCGTTCTTCCGCCTGCTTCTGGAGCTGGAGGACGGTCGCGCGATCCTGTGGCACTGCACCGACGGCAAGGACCGCACGGGCTGCGCGGCGATGCTCTTGTTGGCCGCATTGGGTGCGGACCGCGAGACGATCATCGCTGACTACCTGCTCACCAACGAGTACAATGCCGCCACGATCGAGGCATTGCG
>CACXFF010000329.1 GCA_902766805.1 uncultured Coriobacteriaceae bacterium
GCCCGCGTGGCGCCTGCCTTTGCCGGGAAGGGAGGTGAGCTCGCATGAAGCAGCTTGCCGAAGTGCTCCGTGACTGGGAGGCCGTGATTGGCCTGGAGGTCCACGCGGAGCTCACCACGCTCAACACCAAGATGTTCTGCGGCTGCAAGCTCAGTCACGACGACGAGCCCAATGCCAACGTTTGCCCCGTCTGCTTGGGCATGCCGGGCGCGTTGCCAGTGCCGAACGCCGACGCGATACGCGCCATCGTCAAGGCGGGCCTCGCCACCAACTGCGAGATCCAGCAGCGCTCGCTGTTCTACCGCAAGCACTACTTCTATCCCGACATGGCCAAGAACTTCCAGACCACGCAGGGGCCAGTCGCGTTCTGCATGCACGGACGGCTGGACCTGGACGTGCGTGGCGAGGGCGCTGCCGAGCGCGTGGACGACGCGGTGGACAAGGCGCCGGACGGCAGCTACGAGACCTCCGTGCGCATCCTGCGCATCCACATGGAGGAAGACGCCGCCAAGATGGTGCACGTGGGCGGCGAAGAGGGGCGCATCGGCGGAGCGAGCGAGTCGCTCATCGACTACAACCGTTGCGGGACCCCGCTCATCGAGCTCGTGACCGAGCCCGACCTGCGCACGCCCGAGGAGGCGCGCCTCTTCATGGAGAAGCTGCGCCGCATCTACCTGGCCATCGGCATCTCGGACTGTTCGTTGGAGAGCGGCTCGATGCGCTGCGACGGCAACGTGTCGCTGCGCCGGCGGGGCAGCACCGAGCTGGGCACCAAAACCGAGATGAAGAACCTCAACTCGTTCAAGAGCCTGCACGACGCCCTGGAGTACGAGATCTGCCGCCAGGCAGAGGTGCTGGAGACGGGCGGCACCGTGTACCAGGAGACGCGTCATTGGGAGCCGTCGCGCCGCCGCACCGTGATGATGCGCCGCAAGGAGACGGCCGACGACTACCGCCTCTTCCCCGACCCCGACCTGGCGCCGTTCGACCTGTCGCGGGACTTCGTGGACTCGGTGCGCGCCGAGCTGCCCGAGCTGCCGGACGCCCGTGCCACGCGCTACGCGCAGGAGCTGGGGCTCAAGCAGGCGGATGCCGAGCAGTTGGCGGGCGAGCCTGCCACGGCGAGCTTCTTCGACGAGGCGCTCGCGCTGGCGGGCGTGGGCGTGGCGCGCGCGGTGGCCAACGTGTGCGTGAACATGGTGCCGGCCTACCCGGGGGCCCTGCCCGCGCAGGCCGCGGCGTTGGCACGGCTGCTGGCCGAAGACGCGCTCACGGCGTCGCAAGCGCGCGAGGTGCTCGAGGCCGTGAGCGCCACGGGCGAGGACGCGCTGGCCTACGTGGAGGCGCATGGCCTGCGCCAGTCCACGGACGCCGCTGCGCTGCAGGCCACGGTCGACGAGGTGCTCGCACGCTGCACGGACCAGGTGCGGCAGTACCGCGAGGGCAACAAGAAGGTCGTGGGCTTCCTGGTGGGGCAGTGCATGAAGGCTTCGCGCGGCCAGGGCAATCCCAAGCTGTTCAACCAGCTGCTCACCGCGACGTTGGAAGGGTAGGGCCATGCCGGGCAAACGTGATGACGCCATCAGTTGGGACGAGTTCTTCATGCGCGTGGCCTGGGCCGCGGCGTTGCGTTCCAAAGACCCCAACACGCAGGTGGGCGCCTGCATCGCCGGTCCAGACCACCGGATCTTGTCGGTGGGCTACAACGGCACGCCGTCGGCGATGGATGACGACGAGTTCCCTTGGGACACGTCGGAGGACCCGTTGCGCGACAAGCACAACTACGTGATCCATGCCGAGGCCAACGCGATCCTCAACTACCGCGGCAGCTTGCGCGACCTGGCTGGCGCCACGGTCTACGTGACGCTGTTCCCTTGCCAAGAGTGCGCCAAGACGCTGGCGCAGGCGGGCATCGGGGAGGTCGTGTACCTGGACGACAAGTACGACGGCACCGAGGGCAACCTCATCTCCAAAAGCGTGCTCGAGCGCTGTGGCGTGCGCACGCGCCAGCTGCAGCTCCCGCATCCGTTGGACTAGACGCGCGACAGGACGGGTCGTTGTTACCGTAGAGCCTTCGGCTTGCGGGTAACAACGGTCCGTCGCTGTGCGCGCGGGCGGAGGCGGGCGCTACAATCGTGGCTCGGAAACGCGTGGGGGAGGGGGCGACATGAGGGTGCGAGGCGTTGCCTTCTGGGCCGTGCAACTGACCTGGGGTTTGCCGCAGACGCTCGTGGGCGCCGTGCTCTGCCTCGCGCAGGGGCGTGCGCCGCGCCACCTGTTCCATGCCGCTTGCGCGACCGAATGGCGTGCCAAGGCGGGGCTGTCGCTCGGGGGTTTCGTCTTTGTGCCGCGCGCCGATCAGGGCGAGGGGGACGCCTACGAGCTCCCGGACTCTCCCAAACGGCGCCTGCTGGTCCACGAGTACGGGCACTGCGTGCAGTCGTTGATCCTGGGGCCCTTCTACCTGCCCTTGGTAGTGCTGCCGTCGCTGCTGTGGGCTGGCATGCCTGCGGCCAGGCGCTACCGCGCGCAACACGCGGTGAGCTACTACGACCGCTATCCCGAGTCTTGGGCCAACAGCCTGGCCGCCTGGGCGACCGGCGAGCGTCCGCCTGCATAGCACCATGCGAGGCCGGTCTGCACGCTGCCGCGCTCGTGGCGGCGAAGCATCCGCCCTTTCTCGGCCCGGGTGGAGCTGTCCCGACCCTCTGCGCCATCGTCCACGAGGTCGTTCCCGATCGCCCAAACTTGGTGTGGACCCCTCTCGGGGGCTTGGCAGGCTGTCACCCCTGCCCCAGGACCCCGACGCCACTATCGAGAATCCCAAAGCCCAAAAGCCCCATGCCGTGACCTCACGCGAAGAGCAGGTCCAGCGGCTGCACGGGGAAGGGGAGAGCGAGCTCTGCCTGAGCTTGGTTGCGCAGCTCGGCGCCGTCGAGCAACACGCGGCGTACGGGCTGGCCGGGGGAGAGCAGGGTGAGTGTTTGGCCGTTGTGGGCGGAGTTGCGACCCTCTACCGTGGCCAAGAAGCCCTGGCCGGAGGGCCGGGAGGCGCTCACGACGCCCACGAGCGTGCGGTCGCGCACATACTCCACGCGTCCGGGGTTCTGGGTGGGCTGGCCAAAGAGGAAGCCTTCCGAGAAGGGCCGGTGGCTCGTGGCGTCCAGCTCCGCGCGCCAAGGCCCCGCGGGTTCGCCGTCGAGCACGTGCCGGTAGGCGTTCGTGACCACCGCCACGTACGCCACGCCCTTGTTGCGTCCCTCGAGCTTGAGGGAGTCCACGCCGGCCGCTGCCAGCTCGTCCAGGCGATCGATGAGGCACAAGTCGTTGGACGAGAGCAGGTACGTGCCCTGGGCGTCCTGCTCCACGGGCAGCGGGCGCTCGGGGGTGCGGTCCTCCACCAGCCGCCAGCCCCAGCGGCAGGGCTGCGCGCAGGACCCGTCGGCAGCGCTGCGCGTGCCGCCCGTCATCTCGGCCGACAGCAGGCAGCGACCCGAGTAGGCCACACAGAGCGAACCGTGGACGAACGCCTCCAGCTCCACGGCGTCTCCGACCTGCGCCCTCAGCGCGGCGACCTGCGCCAGGGTCATCTCGCGGGCGAGCACGATGCGCGTGGCTCCCAAGCCCGCGTAGGCGAGGGCGGCCGCGGCGTTGGTCACGCTGGCTTGGGTGGACACGTGCAGCGCCACCCGCGGCGCGTGCTCGCGCGCGAGCGCCAGGGCTCCCAGGTCGGCCACGATGAGCGCGTCGACGCCCAGGCCATCCAAGAAGCGCAGGTAGCTCGGCAGGTCGGCCAGGTCGTGGTCGTACATGAGGGTGTTGAGCGTCACGTGGACCGCCACGTCGTGCTCGTGGGCGTAGGCCACGGCCTGCTCCAGCTCCTCAGCCGAGAAGTTGTGCGCCCGCGCGCGCATGCCCCAGCGCGTACCCGCCAGGTACACCGCGTCGGCGCCGAAGTGAACGGCTGCCTTGAGCTGCTCCATGCCGCCTGCCGGGGCCAAAAGCTCCATGGGTCTCCTCCCTCATGCTCGTCTCGCCGCCAAGGGGCACCGAGGGTCGGCCGCGCACGGCCGCGCGTCCCCCGGCGCACCTTCCTGCGCGCTTACTTCGGGTCCGGCGCCTCCACGGCATCCGGCGCTTGGGCATCGTCCATCACGCCCTCGTCCGCGTCGCCGCCCTGCGCGCCGTCGGTCAACGCGCGCTCTGCCTTGCGCTCCTCCGCCAGCTCGGCAAAGCGCTCGCGGAGCATGGGCGCGTCGCGCGTGAGGCGCTTGATGGTGAGGGCCTCGCTCTTGTTGTTGGCGGCGTTCAGGTGCTTCTCGGTGATGCGGAACGACTCCTTGACCTTCTCCAGGTTGGCGATGGCGCGGTCGATCTGCTCGATGGCGTCGGCGAACTTGCGCGACGCCTGCTCGGTGTTGCGCGCGAAGCCCACCTTGAACTTGTCCAGCTCCGACTCAAAGTTGGTGATGTCGATGGACTCCTGGCGTGCGCGGTTGAGCTCGGCGCGCAGCGCGTCGTTGCGCTGTGCCATGTTGCGCAGCAGGGTGATGAGCGGGATGAAGAACTGCGGACGGATCACGTACATCTTGTCGTACTTCCACGACAGGTCGACGATGCCCTGGTTGTAGAGCGTGCTCTCCGGCTCGAGGGTGGAGACGAGCACCGCGTACTCGCAGCCCTTCTTGCGCCGGTCCGCGTCGAGCTTCTTGAGGTGCGACTCGTTGCTGCGGTGGTGCGTGGCCTGCTCCTCCTCGTTCTTCATCTCGAACATGATGGAGATGAGCTCGTCGCCGTCCTCCCCGAAGTCACGGAAGATGTAGTCGCCCTTGGTGCCCTCCACCGTCTCGTTGTCCTTGTGGAACTCGGCGCGCGCGAAGCCGACCATGCGCAGCTTCTCGAACTCGGCCTCGCAGTGCTGCTCGAGCGACTCGCCGATGAGCTTGGTGTTGAGCTTGGCGCGCATGTCGCGGATGCGGGCGATCTCGTCGTCCTTCATGGCGACGATCTCCTTCAGGCTCTGCTCGCTCGCGGTCTTCTGCTGCTCGAGCTGGATGGCGAGCTGCTCGCTGTCCTTGCGGGCGAGCTGGGCCGCGTGCAGCGCCTCGTCGCGCTCGCGCTCCACGCTGTGCAGGGCCTCCTCGCGCTCGCGCTCGACCTGCGCGGTGGCCTGCGCCACGGCGAGCTCCTGGCGCGTGGCTGCCGCCTGCTCGGTCGCCTGAATCTGCTGCGTGAGGCTCGCGATGCGGGCGTCCTTCTCGCTCACGGCCTGGGCGACCTGCAGCTGGTTGGCCTGCTCGGTCGCGGCCAGCTGTGCGCGCAGCTGCAGCAGCTCCTCACGGGCCTGCGCGGTGGCCTGGCTCACCGCGAGCTCCTGTTCCTGCCTGAGCGCGGCGATCTGGGCCCGCAGCTCCTGCTCCTGTTGGCGGGCACGCGCCGCGGCGTTGTCGAGCTCCAGCTGCTGCTCGCGCTGCTGTGCCTCGAGCTGGGCGCGCAGGGCCTGGGCCTCGTGTGTGGCATCGGCGCAGGCGTTGTCGATGGCGAGCTGGCGCTCCTGTGCCGACGCCTCGAGCTGGGCGCTGAGCTTGGCGATGCGCTCGTCCTGTGCCGCGGCCGCCCGGGCTGCCTGTGCCTGCTGCTCCTGGGCCTGCGCCTGCGCTTGGTCGCGGGCCTCCTGGGCACGGGCACGCTCCTCGGCGCGGGTCTGGGCGATGGCGGCCTCCACCGCGCTCTTGCGCTCGGCCTCGAGTGCGGTCGCCTGCTGCTGCACGGCGCGCGCGAACTCCTTGTCGCGCACCTGCGCCACGATGCTCGCGAAATGCGACTCGTCCTCTTCGAAGATCTGCCCGCAGTGGGGGCACCGGATGGAGAACGCCATGACTTGCTCCTTTCGTCTGACTGTGGGACCTATCCTACGCGAGGGGTCGGACAAAAAACGTTTACGCTGTTCTACGCGGCCCCGGAGCTCTCCATCGTTCCTCCACACTTGCGCGCACAGCCGCTCGATATACGGCCTCCTGCGCACAAAAAAAGCCCCTCCGCACGGGGAGGGGCCGACAGAACGGGTTGGCAGGACGGATCTGGCAGGATCAGTACTCGGCGTTGCCCACGGTGCGCGGGTGGGGCAGCACGTCGCGGATGTTGGCGACGCCCGTGAGGTACATCACCAGGCGCTCGAAGCCCAAGCCGAAGCCGGCGTGGTGGCAGCCGCCGAAGCGACGCAGGTCGAGGTAGGCGCGGTACTGCTCGGGATCCATGCCCAGCTCGGTGATGCGGCGCTCCAGCACGTCGAGGCGCTCCTCGCGCTGGCTGCCGCCCACGATCTCACCGATGCCCGGCACCAGGCAGTCGGCTGCGGCCACGGTCTTGCCGTCGTCGTTCAGGCGCATGTAGAAGGCCTTGATCTCGGCGGGGTAGTCGGTGACGAAGGTCGGGCGCTGGAAGTGCTGCTCGGTGAGGTAGCGCTCGTGCTCGGTCTGCAGGTCCACGCCCCACGAGACCGGGTAGTCGAAGTGCGTGCCGTGCGCGGCGGCGTCCTGGAGGATCTCGATCGCGTCCGTGTAGCTCACGCGGGCGAAGTCGCTGCTCGCCACGTGCTCGAGGCGCTCGAGCAGACCCTTGTCCACGAAGCTGTTGAACATGGCCAGCTCGTCGGGGCAGCTGTCCATGACCTTGCGGATCACGTACTTGAGCATGTCCTCGGCCAGGTCCATGTCGTCGGCCAAGTCGGCAAAGGCGATCTCGGGCTCCACCATCCAAAACTCGGCGGCATGGCGCTTGGTGTTGGAGTTCTCGGCACGGAAGGTGGGGCCGA
>CACXFF010000330.1 GCA_902766805.1 uncultured Coriobacteriaceae bacterium
AGGCCGTCGTGGTACCAGTCCACGAAGACCTTGCGCACGGCCTTGGCGTACTCCTCGCTCATCGTGAACTTCTCGTCGGAGAAGTCGATGGAGCAGCCCATGCGCTTGATCTGGCTCACGATGATGCCGCCGTACTCCTCGCGCCAGTCCTGGCAGGCGTCGAGGAACTTCTCGCGGCCGATCTCCAGGCGCGAGATGCCCTCGGACTTGAGCTTCTTGTCCACTTTGGTCTGGGTGGCGATGCCGGCGTGGTCCGTGCCGAGAATCCAGCGCGTCGAACGGCCGCGCATGCGGTTGTAGCGCACGAAGGTATCCTGGATCGTGTCGTCCATGGCATGGCCCATGTGCAGGATGCCAGTGACGTTCGGCGGCGGGATGACTACCGTGCAATCGCCTACGCCCTTGCTGCGCTCATAGCACCCCGCGTCCACCCACTGCTGGATGAGCTCGGGCTCGGTGGTTGCCGGATCGTAGGCTTTTGGCATTTCTTCCACGGTGAGTCCTCCTCGCATAGCTTCGCTGCACATTCGCAGCCGAATGTACAGCATAGCACGTTGTGGCAGGTGACGGGAGCGCCGAGGATGCCGACGCACGCGCGGAGCTGCGTCTGGCACAGGCCTGCTCCTTGCGGTACAAAGGGGCGTGAGGAGGACACGACATGGAGCTCTTTGACGCGCATCTGCACCTGCAACTCATGGCCAACGCCGCCGAGGTGGCAGCCGAACTCGCCAGCCTGCGCGTGGGCGCGCTCGCCTGCGGCGTGGACCCGCGCAGTTGGGAAGCCGACCGAGCCCTGTTGGCCGACGTCGGGACGCCCGCCTCCCCCATCGTGGTGGCTGCGGGCCTGCATCCCTGGTGGCTGGCCGACGGACGCTGCGGCTCGCCCGAAGCCGAGCTTTTGGCCAGCATCTGCGCGCGCACGCGCTGGATCGGCGAGCTGGGGCTGGACTTCTCGGCGCGGCGCATCGAACGGCTCGGCAAAGAGCCGCAGGTCGAAGCCCTCACGCGCGCGTGCGCGGCCGCGGCCGCGGCGAGCATGGCGGGCCAAGAGCGCGTGCTCTCCCTCCATTCGGTGCGGGCGGCAGGTACCTGCCTGGACGTGCTGGAACGCACAGGCGCCGCGACGCGCTGCCGCTGCGTGTTCCACTGGTTCAGCGGCACGACCGACGAGCTGTGGCGCGCCGTGCGGGCGGGCTGCTGGTTCTCCGTCAACGAGATGGGCCTGGCCACCGGCAAGGGCCGCGAATACGCCAAGCTCATCCCCGCCGAGCGCCTGCTGCTCGAGACCGACCACCCCGCCGAACTCGGCCGCCCCTGGAGCGCCCAGCGCGTGCGCGAGAGCCTGGAACGCGCCTTGGCCCTCGTGGCAGCGGCGCGCAAGGCAGACCCCGCAGAGTTGCAGGCCCAGCTCGTCGCCAACGCGCGCTCCCTGCTCGCGTGACGTTACCGTAGAGCCAAAGGCTTCCCGGTAACAGAAGCCGCGCGGCCCGCCCCAGACTGGGACGGACCGCGCGGACAGAACGTATGAGCCAGGCGTCTTAGGCCGCACGCGGCGCGGGCTTGCCGAAGTAGTAGCCCTGGGCCTTGTCGCAGCCGATGCCGTGCAGGAAGTCGAACTGTTCCTGGGTCTCCACGCCCTCGCACAGCGTGACCATGCCCAAGCTGTGCGCCAGCTCGACGATGGCGTTCAGGATGACGCGAGCGTCCTGATTGCCCTCGAAGCGCCGCAGGAAGACCATGTCGATCTTCAGGACATCGAAATCGAAGTCCTTGAGCACGTTGAGCGACGAGTAGCCACTGCCGAAGTCGTCCAGCCACAGCGCGAAGCCGCCCTCCCGCAGACGCGCCATGTTGGCCTGCAGCTCGTCGAACTGGTCGGTCAGGGCGCTCTCCGTGATCTCCACGTCCAGCAGGTTGGCAGGCACATCGTATTTTTCGGACATCTGCTTCAGGAAGGCGGGCACGTTGTAGAGCTCGAAGTCCAGGCGCGAGAAGTTGAGCGACACCGGCACCACCTCGCGGCCGGCGTCGAGGTCCTCGCGCAGGTCACGGCAGACTTGCTCGATGATGCAGCGATCCAGGATGTCGATCTCACGCTGCTGCTCGAGCGTCTCGATGAAGGCGTACGGGGGCAGCAGGCCATGCGTCGGGTCGTCCCAACGCGCGAGAGCTTCGCGACCGACGAGCTTGCCCGTGCCGCCCTTGCAGTCCACCACCGGCTGATAGAACACGCGAATCCAGCCCTCTTTGGCCGCGCGCTCCACGTTGTTGATCACGTACTGGCGCAGCTCGGAGGACTTCTTGAACTGCTCGTCGTAGTAGCGCAGGTGCTCGCCGGGGTGAAGCTTGATGGAGTTGGCCGCGATGCGAGCGCAGTTCAGCGCCTGGTCGATGGACTGGTCGGGGTCATCGCAGATGTAGACGCCCACGCGCGTGTGCAGACGGATTTCGCCGCGACGCTCACGCACCACGTAGCAGCAGCCTCCCACGGCGTCAGCCACGCGTTCGGGCGCGCAGTAGGCCACGAAATGGTCGTCGGACGCACGTGCCACGATCTCCTCGGGGAAGACCTCGTTGTGGAAGCCCTGGGCGATGTCGCGCAGGAACTCATCGCCCGCAGCGAAGCCATAGCGATGGTTGTAGGACTTGAAGTTCTCGATGTCGATGAAGAGCAGGGCGAGCTTCTCCCCCCGGCTCTGCGCGTTCTCCAGCGCCATCGTGACGGCGCCGCGGAAGGCGTGCATGCTGCCCACGCCCGTGAGCTCGTCGTGGGTGGCCACGTAGCGCAGGCGCATGTTGGCCTCCTGCAGGTTCTCGTCGAACATGCCTTGCGCGACGCGCTGGTGGTGCAGCGAGACAGCCACCACGCAGGTGGAGATCCACAGCGTGAAGAGGTTGACCTGGGTGCCGTAGGTCATGGGTATGTCGGTCACCTGGGCCAAAAGCGCGTAGAAGATGCCAAAGGAGAGCGTGGCGCCCACGACCGCGAAGATGGGCTTCCACGCGATCATGCCAAAGACGAAGAGCGACATGGTGACGAAGGCCAGCACCTGTTCCCCGCCCGAGTAGGAGTTGACGCCATAGTGGATGCCAAAGGCTATGCACACGATGGAGAACACCCAGAGCAGGCCATTGGCAAGCCGTTCGTTGCGCACCTTGCCTCGCCAGAAGCGCAGGGAGTAGAAGAACATGATGAGTGCGACGCTCAGCAACAGCACGTACCACCAACCGTGCTTGACGAGCCACATGAGGTTGCGCTCCTTGCCGAGCGCCATGCCCTCGAAGTAGCTCGTGAGCAGGCTGAGGATCATCCAGATCTCCAGCGCCACACAGATGCCGGACATGTAGATGGCCGAAAGCATGTTGGAGCGGGTGTAGAAGCGCTCCACATAGTCGCTTGAGCGCTGCATGCCCAGGCGTCTCGCAAGAGATTCCTTCATGGCACCGCCTTTCTCTCGTCATTCCGTTCCCAGTATGACGTTTTTTGGGGAATGGGAACACCCTGAACGAAACGAAGCCCGGCGCGTCGACCATTCAGCGTACTGAACGGTTGACGCGCCGGGAGCCAGCTGCTCGCGACTGGAATGCAGCCGCTATGCCGTGGCGCGCTTGCCCTCGATGAGGCGCGGGGCGGCCGTGCCCTCCACGGCGTCTTTGGTCACCACGACCTTGGCGACCTTGTCGTCGGTGGGAAGGTCGAACATCGTGTCCTGCAGCACCATCTCGCAGATTGCGCGCAGGCCACGGGCGCCCGTGCCACGCTTGAGCGCCTTGGCGGCGATGGCCGTGAGGGCGTCATCCTCGAACTCGAGCTCCACGCCTTCCAGCTGGAAGATGCGCTTGTACTGCTTGACCAGGGCGTTGCGCGGCTTGGTGAGGATGTCCACGAGGTCGGACTCACGCAGCTCCTTGGTCGAGGTGATCACCGGGATGCGGCCGACGAACTCGGGGATCATGCCGAAGTCGTGCAGGTCCATGGGCGTGACCTCGGCCATGAGCTCGTCCTGGCTGTCCTCGACCTTGCGCGCGAGCTCGGCGTTGAAGCCGACGCCCTTCTTGCCGATGCGGTTGGCCACGATCTTGTCCAGGCCAACGAACGCTCCGCCGCAGATGAACAGGATGTTGGTCGTGTCGATGCGGATGAGCTCCTGCTGGGGGTGCTTGCGGCCGCCCTGCGGCGGGACGCTCGCCTCGGTGCCCTCGAGGATCTTGAGCAGCGCCTGCTGCACGCCCTCGCCCGACACGTCGCGGGTGATGGAGAGGTTCTCGGCCTTGCGGGCGATCTTGTCGATCTCGTCCACGTACACGATGCCCACCTGCGCGCGCTCCACGTCTCCGTCGGCCGCGGTGATGAGCTTCAAGAGGATGTTCTCGACGTCCTCGCCCACGTAGCCCGCCTCGGTGAGGGTGGTGGCGTCGGCGATGGCGAAGGG
>CACXFF010000331.1 GCA_902766805.1 uncultured Coriobacteriaceae bacterium
CTCTACCTCAAGCCGGAGCAGTTCTCCATGCTCTCGTTCCTGCCCAAGTCGCTGCCCGTGCTCATGGCGCTGTACCTCAGCGTCGTCTTGGCGCTCATGGGCCTCGACTGGCTGATCTGGAAGCTCGTGATGCGCCGGCGGGAGGGAGCGTCCGCACGCTGAGCGTAGCCCCTGTCCCCCTGTTACCGTGGAGCCTTCGGCTTCCGGGCAACGACCCCTGTCCCTTTGTTACCGTAGGGCCTTCGGCTTCCGGGTAACAAGGGGACAGGTTCATGCGCCGCAATGCCAAAGCAGCCAGGACACAACCCGCCAAGATGTCGCTGCAGAGGTTAAGCAGAGGATCTGGGAAGAGCGAGCACGAGTCCAAAGGGCATGCACGATGAGGGGCACAAACCCTGATGCTCAACGCTTCGTTTTTTGCCGATATCGGCAAAAAACGTGATTGACTTGTTAGACTATCAGCAAGGAAATGGGCGAAAGAAGGCGCTGTGACTTTTATCTCTGTTGCCGATGCGGCTCAGGCGTGGGGCGTCTCGCCTCGGAGCGTTCGCAACTATTGCGCGCAGGGTCGCGTACCGGGAGCCTATCGGTCTGGCAAGACCTGGCTCATACCTTCCGCCGCACAGAAGCCCGCACGGTCGAACGCCAAAGGCCCAGCGACGCCCACTCCCCTGCTCGAGCGCCTGCGCGAGGAGCGAGCTTCCAAGATCTCCGGCGGCATCTATCACAAGGTCCAGGTCGAGCTCACCTACAACTCCAACCATATTGAAGGCAGCCAGCTCTCCCGAGAGCAGACGCGCCTCATATTCGAGACGGCGACAATCGGGGCCGGGAACGACGCACTATCCGTAGATGACATCATCGAGGCCTCCAACCACTTCCGCTGCATCGATTACGTCATCGACCACGCGCAAGACCCGCTCACGGAGAGTTTCGTGAAAGAGCTGCACCGCATGCTCAAGTCCTCGACGACCGATGCGAGCAAGGACTGGTTCGCCGTTGGCGAGTATAAGCGACTGCCCAACGAGGTCGGCGGGCGCAGCACGACCGCGCCAGAAGACGTGGCGCGCGAGATGGGGCAAGCCCTCGCCGCCTACGAGGCAAGGTCCGCGCACGGCCTAGAGGAGATCGTCGCCGCACATGTGGCGCTCGAGCGCATCCACCCCTTCCAGGACGGCAACGGCCGCGTCGGCCGCCTCGTGATGTTCAAGGAGTGCCTTCGCCACGGGATCACGCCCTTCGTCATCTCGGATGACTTGAAGCTCTTCTACTATCGCGGTCTGGCACGCTGGGACGAGGAGCGAGGCTGGCTCATGGACACGTGCCTGTCAGCCCAAGACACATTCAAGGAGTGGCTGGACTACTTCCGCATTCCGTACGACGCGTGACGCCGCCCGAGCGGCCCTTGTTACGTCAATACAAGCGCGTATCAGGTTGATAACCGATAACGGCCGCCTTCCGGGGCGGCCGCTATCGGTTCGGCGCTCAATTCCTGGAAGCCGAGGGCCCTGCGGCGACAAGAGGGCGTCAGGGGACCCAGCGGCCGAAGGCGTCGACGCGGTAGCCGTCGGGGGTCACGGTGTCGAGGGCGCAGGCGCCCTGGGGCGCGCCGTGCTGCGGGTAGAGGTAGTACCAATAGCCAGCCACCAGCTGCCAGCCGACGCGCATGGCGCCGAAGCTGCCGTCGTGGGACTCGGAGAGGTAGTACCAGAAGCCCGCGTCCCAGAGCCAGCCGCTCTCCATCGCGCCGAAGCGCCCCCTGTGCTCCTGGCAGAAGAAGTACCACGCGCCGCCGACGAGCCGCCAGCCGGTGGCCATCGTGCCGTCCTCCAGGAAGAAGTACCAGTCCCCCGTCGCCGGGTCCTGTAGCCAGCCGACCACCGGCTCGCCGCCGCGCAGGTAGCGCCACGTGCCGTCCGCGGCCTGGTGCCAGCCGTCGGCCGCGGGCGCGGGGCCGGGGGTCGGGTCGGGCCCAGGGGTGGGCTCGGGTCCGGGCGTTGGGTCGGGATCGGGGGTGGGGTCGGGATCGGGCTCCGGCACGTCGGGCTTCTCCACCAACGCCGCCTGCGCGGCCTCGACCGCCGCCAGGGCGTCATCCACCTGCTGTTGCGTGGCCTTGGGGTCGTCGAGCACGGCATGGGCCGCCTTCACGGCGTCCTCGTAGGCCTTCGCGGACTCCTCGGTGTAGCC
>CACXFF010000332.1 GCA_902766805.1 uncultured Coriobacteriaceae bacterium
AAAAGGCCAACCAAATCCTTGGCTGGCCTGCGCAAATACATGGTGGGCGATACCGGGTTCGAACCAGTGACCTTTTCCTTGTAAGGGAACTGCGCTACCGCTGCGCCAATCGCCCGTAACTTGCAAGTATACTCAAAGCCGCAGCGTTGGCCGCGCAGAACGGCCGGATAGATCAGCAAAGGGGTTCGTATGTCAGACGGCACCAGTCACATCACGCTCGAGCGGCTCGCACACGAGCTGCTGCAGCTTGGCATCCAGGCGCGGCCGCAAGGCGCCGACGTCCCCTTGGCCGGCGCGTCGTGCGACTCCCGCGAGACGCAGCCGGGCGACCTCTTCTGCTGCAAGGGCGTCGCGTTCCGGCCGGCTTTTTTGGCCAACGCCCTCGCGGCCGGCGCCCGCGCCTACCTCTGCGACCAGTCCCACGCCACAGACCTCGCCGAGGTCGCACCGCAAGCCCCGGCGCTCGTGGTGCCCGACGCAAAGTTCCGCGCGGCGATGGCCCACGCGTCGCGTCTGGCTTGGGGCGAGCCCGACCTGGAGCTTCCGGTGTTGGGCATCACGGGCACCAAAGGCAAGTCGACGGCCGAGCAGATGGTGCGCGCCATCTTCGACCACGGCAGCCCGGAGCCGCGCGCCGGCGTGATGGGTTCGATCGACACCTTCGACGGTATCGAGCGCTTCGAGAGCCACAACACCACACCCGAGGCGCCCGAGCTGTGGCGCCACCTTGCCCACGCCCGCATTAGCGGCTTGGACGCGATGGTGATGGAGGTGTCCAGCCAAGCGCTCAAATACGACCGCACGCTGGGCCTGCGCATGCAGGTTGGCGCCTTCCTCAACATCGGGCGCGACCACATCTCTCCCGTCGAGCACCCGGACTTCGAGGACTATTTCGCCTCCAAGCTGCGGATCTTTGGCCAAGCGCGCCATGCGCTCGTCAACCTGGGCACCGATCGGCTTGCCGACGTGCTCGACGCGGCGCAGGCGGCTCAGGACCTCGTGTGCTTCTCGGCCGACGGCCCCGATCCCGTGCAGGGCGTGGCCCCGAGCCTCTGGGCAACCGACGTGCGCTCAGGCGGCGGACAGGTGCGTTTCGTGTGCCACACGCCCGCATGGGAACGCGAGCTGGTCGTGGGCATGCCGGGGCTTTTCAACGTCGAGAACGCCTTGGTGTCGGTGGCCATCGCGCAGTTGGCGGGCATCGACGCCGAACGCATCGCCGCGGGCCTCGCGCAGGCGCGCGTGCCAGGGCGCATGGAGCTCATCGGCGACGAGTCCGACCATGTGATCGGCCTGGTGGACTACGCGCACAACAAGCTCTCCTACCAGCGGCTTTTTGCATCTTTGGCCCAAGAGTTCCCAGGGCGCAAGATCACCGCGCTCTTTGGCTGCCCGGGCAACAAAGCGCAGGAGCGTCGCGCGGAGCTGCCGCAGGAGGCTGCGCGCTTCGCCGACTTCCTCATCTACACAGAGGAGGACCCGGCTCACGAACGCGTGGAGGACATCTGCGCGGAGATGGCGCGTAACACCCCGGCTGGCACGCGCTACGTGGTCGAGCCCGACCGCGAACAGGCCATCCGACTCGCGGTGCGCGAAGCCTTGGCCGACCCCGAGCCCAGCATCGTGTGCCTGTTGGCCAAAGGCGACGAGACCCGCCAGCACCGTGGCGACGAGTATCCCGCGATGGTTCCCGACGGCACGGTGTTCCGCACGGCGTTGGCCGAGCTGGCGTAGCCCGACGCGTCACCAGGCAACCCGCACCCGACGCGTCGCTAGCGCTCGACGGGCCGCCGGCGTCCGACGCCCGACGCGTCACCCAGCCCGACGCCCAACCCGCGCCCGACGCGCCACCCAACCCGACGCGCCACCCAACCCGACGCGCCACAGCGTCCCAACCTCGTGCTACGCCGCGCGCCCACAGCCCTGTCCACGCGCTATGATGGAAGCTTGTAAAGGAGGCCCCGTGTCATTCGATCCCTACGACGAGGACTACCAGCGCATGGTCCTGCGTTTTGCGCACACGCTGTCCGACCGCGACCCGCTCGGCGCGGCCCGTGCCGCCACGGGCTTCCATCGCAAGTATCAGACGGCGCGTGACAGTCTGCCCCAGTCCGACGCCGATCGTGCCTTCCATCTGGTGGCGCAGGCGGCCGATTTGATCGACTACCAGCTGCCGTTCGCGACCGACGAGGCGCTCGAGCCCATGATGCAGTCCGCATCCAAAATGTTGGGCGAGGCACTGGAGCTCGACGAACACTGCCACGACGCCCGGCGCATGAAGGCGGCCGCGGAGGCTCCGTCCTTCGATGCCTACTACCGCTTCCTCGCCGACGGCGCCGAAGAGGTGCGCGCATACTGCACGGCCGAGGCCGACCAAGCCCGGCGCGGCCACCTGCAACCTGAGCTCTCCGCCCATCTCGCGCTGCGGCCCTACCTGCGTTGGGTCAGCTGCATGGCGTCCAAGGCTTTGGTGTGCGGGCGCTACCGCCGTGCGGCGGAGCTGTGCGAGGAGCTGCTGCGCCTGGATCCGCAGGACATGGCGGACGCGCGCTTCACCTGGGCGCTCGCATTGGCCAAGTTGGAGGACGCCGACGGTTTGGAGCGCTTGGCGACCGAGTATCCTCCCGCGGCGTTCGGCAGGCGTCACGAGGACGCGTGGTGGCTCATCGCGCGTGCGGCGTTGGCGTTCAAGCGCCATGAGCTTGC
>CACXFF010000333.1 GCA_902766805.1 uncultured Coriobacteriaceae bacterium
CAAGGTCAGGTGGAGGATAACCGGCAGCTCTGCCGAGGACGCCACCGTGTCCGTCGTGGGCGCCGGGGTGAATGCCTCCGGCTCGGTCTGGCACGACCTCAACGGGTCCTCGTCATACGGGGGCATGGGAGACAAGGGCGGGTCGGGCACAGAGGCCGTCCTCGCCGGGGGGCGCTGCTGGTCGGCCCGTCCGATCAAGTTCGACGTGCCCGCCGGCTCAGACAAGGTGTACACCGTGGAGATCGCCGTGCGCGGCGTCGAGGCGGACTACGGAGGCACGGGCCTCGTGGCCACCGGCCCGGAGGTCACGGGCTACGTCACGGTCTACCCGGCAATAACCGCGTCGGTGTCCGGATGCACGTGGTCTCCCGACGGTCTGAGGATCGGCTACAGCCTCTCGGGCGGCGGGTCCTCGGGCCTGTTCGTCCGCCTTGACAGCCTCGACGTGGGCGGGCGCGAGTGCCTCGTCTCGCCCGTGGCGCTCATGGAGTGCCCGCGCTCCGGCGTGCTGCTCGTGCCCATGAGCTCGCTCGCGTTCGTCCCCGTCGACGGCGGGGCCGCGCGCGGCACCCTGGCGGCCGGGCGCCTGTTCGGCGGCGAGAGCCCCTCGGCCTTCTCGGCGAGGGTGGAGTACCAGGCGTTCCACGGCGTGAGCGTGAGCCCGATCCTGACATGCTTCGACGGGCCCCTGTCGGTGTGGGTGCGCCTGGGCAACCACGACTCCGCGTCGGTCTGGTACCAGGTCGCCACTGACGACGGGGAGCGCTACGTGCGCGCCGAGGACATCGGCGACGGCACGTTCGAGTGCTACCCGCCGCTGGGCGCCCGCTGCCAGCTCTACGTGGTCGTGACGGACGGCGACGCGTGGGGGACGTCGGTCGGCTGGCTCCCGCCGCTGGCCGGTGACGGGCGCGAGTGGGAGCTGTTCAACTGGCCGGGCGGGCACTGCCGCCTGCGGCTCAACCTGTCCGAGAGCCTCACCTACCGCCGCGGCTACGAGACCGTGGCGCCAGAGGGGCTTGACTACGAGATGACCGTCTTCACGGGCGGGGCGTCGCAGGCCATCCAGGTCTCCGGGGCGGTCGCGCTCGACGCGTCGCTCGGCCATGACGGGTTCGCCGACTACGAGGCGCTGCTCAGGTGCGGCCACGCCGTGTGGCGCAGCCCCTACGGGCGGCTGGCGCGCGTGGCCGTGGTCGGCGGCAGCGCGCCGAGGGCCCGCACCGGATGGGGCGACGTGACCGTGGACCTCAGGAGGGAGGACGTGTGAGCACCCCAGACTGGAGGGCGCTTTCGCCTGACGGCGTGGAGGTTCGCGCCGCGATGCTCGACCCCCACACGCTGTCCTCCCGCGGGACGCTCGACCGGATCGTGCGCAAGGAGTCCTCGCTCATGTGGAGCGAGGACTCGGAGACCGTGGCGACGGGCACCCTCACGTGCTGCGGGGGCTGGTCGCACCACTCGCTGGTGAGGATCACGATGCACGTCGGCGACTGGTCCGAGGCCCTGGGGACCTACTTCGTCATGCGCTCCAGCGAGCGCGTGGTCGGCGGCGTGACCACCCAGCGCCTGACGCTGTTCTCACGGCTGCTCGCCGCGCGCGACGCGCTGCTGGGCAACGACGTGTGCGTGGGCATGGGAGCCGCGGCGCTCGACTCGGTGGAGGCGATGCTCGCGGGGGAGGGCGTGGCGATGCTTCGCGCGCCCGGCGCCGCCAACTTCCTGCACGACCAGGCGAAAGTCTACGAGGCCACCACGACCGTCCTGGGCGCCTGCGTGGCCGAGATGGACGAGGCCGGCGGGCGACTCACGGTCGACGGCATGGGAAACGCGGTCGCCGTGCGCCGCGTCCCGCTCGAGAGCCGCCCGGTCTCCTGGGCGTATGACGCCGACAGCGGGCGCGACCCGATGCTCATCGGCGGCGTGTCAGGCGGCGGGACGTCAGAGGAGTCCATCAACCAGGCAGTGGTGCGGGCGACGGAGCGCGGGCAGGGCGAGGACGAGCGCGTGATCTGGGCCGGGGCGGAGCTCCCTGGCTCGGACCCTCGTGGGTTCGGGCAGAGGGGGCGCCGCATCGGCAAGGGCTACAACGAGCGCGGCGTGCTGCCGTTCGAGCTTCCCACCGTGCAGCGGATGGCCGCCGACCGCCTCGCGGAAGAGGCGAAGCCGGACGAGCGCTGCGAGATAGACACGCGCTACGTGCCGGTCAGAGAGGGCGACGCCGTGATGCTGCGGCTCAATGGGAAGTGGGGCAAGTGGGGGGTCTCGCAAGTCAAGATCCAGAGCCTCGCCACGATGCAGATGCACATTGACCTGAGGGGGAGATGCGATGTCACTTAGCGACACTGAGCTGGCCCGCGCCCTGATGGGCAGGGACGCGCGGACGGAGTCCTCGGCGTCGCACACGCGCGGCGTGGCCGTGAGCGACCAGGAGGGGGACCGCGTGCGCGTGGCCCTGGACGGCCAGACCCACTCCGCGGACGGGGAGCGCGGCGTGGTGATGGCGTGCGCCGTCTCGGGCGTCAAGGAAGGCATGGTGGTGGAGGTCCTGCTCGCCCGAACTGCGGGGTCGGTCGGGAGCGTGCCGACCGTGATCGCGTGCCAGGGCGCCGCCCAGGACGTGTCCGACGGCATGGACGAGCTGGGCGACGCCGTCGAGCTCGTGGCCCAGGACGCGAGCGAGCAGATCGAGCAGGCCGTCCAGCGGGCGCACGACGAGGTCGAGGCCTTCCGCTCGGACGTGGCGACGACTTACACGACGACCAGGGACCTGCTCGACAGCGACTCGGAGTTCGCGCGAACCTTCGTCACCGAGTACACCAACCCCAACAAGGAGGGCTCGCTGGTGACGACCTCGCGCCTGCGTCAGGGGATCGACAGCATGGAGGCGTCGGTCACGGACCGATTCGAGCGTCTGGGGGTCACCTTCGACCAGCAGGCGGGCGCCAGCATCGGCCCGGGCGCGCTGAGCACGTACGTGTCGGGCGCCGTCCAGGAGGGCACCACGCAGTTCGCCACCAAGACGGAGGTCCAGCAGACCGCCTCAGGCCTGGACACGAGGATCACGCAGATAACGAACGCCCTCACGGCCACCGCGGTCGACTACGCGGCAGGCGGGTCAGGCACGAGCGCCCCCACGAGCGGCTGGCAGTCGACGGTCCCGTCCGTGCCTCAGGGCCAATGGCTCTGGTGCCGCGTCACGTACACGGACGGCACGACGGCCTACTCGTGCGCCTACCAGGCCGAGGACGGCACGAACGGCACCAACGGCACGAACGGCACCAACGGCAGGGATGGCAGAGACGGCACGAACGGGACCAACGGCGTAGGCATCTCGTCCATCGTCACGCAGTATTACCTGTCCACGAGCAGCACGACGCAGACAGGCGGCAGCTGGTCCACCAGCCAGCCGGCGTGGTCCCAGGGAAAGTACATCTGGGTGCGCAGCCACATCACATGGGACAACGGCAGCACGTCGACCACAAGCGCA
>CACXFF010000334.1 GCA_902766805.1 uncultured Coriobacteriaceae bacterium
GTGTCGCGGTAGGCAAGCCCGCGCTCCCACATCTTGAGGAAGGCCCACTGGCCCCAGCGGTAGTAGTCCTCGTCGCAGGTGGCGAAGAGGCGGTCGTAGTCATAGGAGAAGCCCATGCGCTTCATGGTGGCGGTCGCCTGGGCCATGTTCTTGCGCGTCCAGTCGCCCGCCTGGGTGTGGTTCTTGATGGCGGCGTTCTCCGCGGGCAGGCCAAAGGCGTCGAAGCCCATGGGGTGCAGCACCTCGAAGCCCCTCATGCGGGCCTGGCGCGCCATGGCGTCGCCGATGGTGTAGTTGCGCGCGTGGCCCATGTGCAGGTCGCCCGAGGGGTACGGGAACATCTCGAGCACGTATTTCTTGGGGCGCGTGGAGTCCTCGCGCGCCCGGAAGGTCTGCTCGTCCTCCCAGGTCTTCTGCCACTTCTCCTCGATGGCGTGCGCGTCGTAGGCAGGGACGCTCTGGTCGTTCACGACTTCTGCCATGGCTGATCCTCTCTCGTCGGCAATGCGCAATATCATAGCAGCAAGTCGTCCCACGCCACAGCGGGCGCCGGATCTGGGGCGGCTTGGGCCTGGACGAGCAGCCATGCGGCCGTCTCGGCGTGGCCCCGCGCGCTCGCGAGCTCACAGGCGCGCGCCAGCACGGAAGCGTCGACCGGCCCTCCCTCAGCGAGCTGCGCGCGCAGCTCGGCCAGGTGCCCTCCGCCCGCCAGCGCCAGGAGCAGCGCCTCGCTGCGCGCCGCCCAGCCTGGCTCCAGCCCCGCCGCCATGCGGGCGACCAGCGCGTCGTCCTCGCGCAGCCACGGCAACGCCTCCAGGCAGGTCAGGAAGACCTCGGGGGCGCGGCCGCAGAGCCAGGACAGCAGGCGCTCGGGCCCGCGCGGCACCACGAGGCTCGCCAGGATGCGCCGCGCACGGCCGTCAATCCCGCCGCGCAGGTCCAGCAGCTCGTCGGCCAGGCCCAGACAGAGCTCGGCCGTGCGCTCGTCCTGCTCCGCGGCGTGACGCAGCGCGTGCCAGGCGCGCACGAGCGCCGCGCGCAGCAGGTCATCGAGGACGAGCGAGCCAAAGAAGCCCTCGCGCGCGAGGCGGCTGACCAGCTCACAGGTCGCGGCGAGGTCGCTGGACGGCGCGTAGGGCTCCCCCGCCAGCGGCGGGCGGGCGCCGAAGGGCTCGAACAGCTCGGTGCTCACCGTGGGGTCCATCGGGTTGGCGAACAGCGTGGGCGAGGACTGCGTGAGGCAGAAGCGCGTGAAAGCTCCGTCGTGCGGCAGCGGGGCGCCCGCGGCGGCAGCGGGGCGCAGGTCCTCCAGCAGGGTGGAGCCATGGGCGGACAGCGCGCGGGCGGCCTGCTCGTGGGCGCAGCGCAGGGCATAGGCCAGCGCCATCCCCGTGTACACGAACGACCCGTAGAGCTCGAAGAGCCGCTCGACCTCCTCGACGCGCCCAAAGGCGGCCGCGCGCTCGAGCAGATCCACGCGCTCGACCGGCCCGACCTGGCGCGGCGGCAGCTCGGCCAGCTCCTCCAGGCAGTCCTGCTCGCCCCGCTCCAAGCCCTCCCGTGCGCGCGCGAGCGCCTCCTGCGCCGTGATCGCCATGGCCCCTCCCCGTCCTCGCGTCCCAAGTACCAGCTTCCCCACTCTAACGCGGGACGACCCCGCACGCCGCGCGAAGCGGAAGCGCTTACACATCACGGACGTCTCTGCACGGACCGCTCGGCATGGCAGACGCGCCTTTGGCCGATGGAGAACATGCTACGCGCGCGAACCGCCCACCATGATTGCCCAACAATCATTCGTGCATAGTTGGTGACACGCAGAGAAAGCAGGGGAGTCAGCTTGAACATCAATGAGATAGCTACACTCGCGGGAGTCTCGCGGGCAACGGTGTCGCGCTACCTCAACAACGGCTACGTCAGCGAGCAGAAGCGCGCCGCGATAGCGCGCGTCATCGGCGAGACCGGCTACGTACCGTCCTCCCATGCCCAGACCCTGCGCACTGGGCGCTCGCACCTCGTGGGCGTGATCATCCCCAAGATAAACTCCGAGTCGGTGAGCCGCATGGTGGCGGGCATCACCGACGTGCTCGAGGAGTCCGGCTACCACGTGGTGCTCGCCAACACCGACAACGACGACGAGGCGGAGATCCAGTACCTGCGCGTGCTCGCCGACCGCAAGGTGGACGGCATCATCCTGATCGCCACCGTGCTCGACGACGCCCACCACGCGGCGCTCGCCGAGCTCACGGTGCCCCATGTGATATTGGGGCAACGGGCGGCAGGGATCACCTGCGTGTACTTCGACGACTACCAGGCGAGCTACGACCTCACACAGGGCCTCTACGGCAGCTGTGACCACCCCGCCCACCTCGGCGTGACCGACCTGGACGAGGCCGCGGGGCGCCTGCGCCTCCAGGCCTTCATCGACGCCATGGAGGCCGAGGACGTGAAACGCGAGGACATGCTCATCGAGCGCGGGGAGTTCACCATCGAGAGCGGCCGCGAGATGGCCGCGCGCGTGCTGCGCGAGCACCCCGAGGTCAACGCCATGGTCTGCGCGACCGACTCGATCGCGGCGGGCGCCCTGGCGGCCCTGCGCGACGCCGGCAAGCGCGTGCCCGAGGACGTGCAGGTGACCGGGATCGGCGACACAGAGATCAGCCGCGCCGTATACCCCTCGCTCACCACGGCCCACTACCACTACCGCAGCAGCGGACGCCAAGCCGCGTCGCTGCTGCTCGCGGCCCTAGACGGAGACAGCACGCCCCACGAGGTGCGCATGGGCTACCAGCTGCTCCTGCGCGGCTCGACCATCAACGATTAGCGCCAGAAGCCCCCTACCGCTCGCGGCCACAAACCGCCCGCTGCCACTTTTTTGAATCCCTCACCACAGAACCGACATAAAAGCGCTACCATAGCCATTGTGAGAACGATTCCACATCCGTGGGTCGTTACGTTTTCCTTCAGGAAAGGGAGGGTGTTATGGCAGCTGAACACGCACAGGCAGCCAAGGAAATCCTCGCGGCAGTAGGTGGAGCTGAGAACGTCGTCTCGGCAGCTCACTGCGCAA
>CACXFF010000335.1 GCA_902766805.1 uncultured Coriobacteriaceae bacterium
CCGCTGCGGCGCTGGCAGCAGAGCGACCCGGTGAGCTCGCTCGCGGTGCCCATCGGCGTGGCCGCGGACGGCAGCCTGGCCCTGCTCGACCTGCACGAGCGCGCCCACGGCCCCCACGGCCTCGTGGCGGGCATGACGGGCTCGGGCAAAAGCGAGTTCCTCATCAGCTACATCCTCTCGGCCGCCGTGCACTTCCATCCCGACGAGCTGGCCTTCGTCCTCATCGACTACAAGGGAGGCGGCCTGGCCGGCGCCTTCGTGGACGAGGAGAAGGGCATCCACCTGCCCCATGTGGTGGGCACCATCACCAACCTCGACGGCCCGGCCATCCAGCGCTCGCTCATCTCGCTGGAGGCCGAGCTGCGGCGCCGGCAGCGCGTCTTCAACCACGCCAAGGCCCAGGCCAACGAGGGCACCATGGACATCTACGCCTACCAGCGCCTCTACCGGCGCGGCGTGGTGAGCGAGCCCGTGCCGCACCTCGTGATCGTCTCCGACGAGTTCGCCGAGCTCAAGCAGCAGCAGCCGGAGTTCATGGACCAGCTCGTGAGCATCGCGCGCATCGGCCGCAGCCTGGGCGTCCACCTGATCCTGGCCACCCAGAAGCCCGCCGGCGTGGTCAATGAGCAGATCTGGTCCAACTCCAAGTTCAAGGCCTGCCTCAAGGTGCAGGCCCGCCAGGACTCCATGGACATGCTCAAGCGCCCCGAGGCGGCCGAGCTGAAAGAGGTGGGCCGCTACTACCTGCAGATCGGCTACAACGAGTCCTTCTCCATGGGCCAGTCGGCATGGTCGGGCGCGCCCTACGTGGAGCGCGACGAGGCACAGCCGCGCGACGACGAGAGCGTGCAGTTCGTGGACATGGTGGGGCGCGTCAGCTACGAGGGCAGGCCGCAGCGCGCCAACGCCTCCTCGGGCATGTCGCAGCTGGTGGCGACGGTGCGCGCGCTGTGCGACGCGGCCGCGCAGGCCGGCGTGCGCCCGCGCAGCCTCTGGGAGGACCCGCTGCCCGCGCAGCTCGGCCTGGACGAGCTGGAGCAGGGCGCGACCGAGGGCTCCGTGCGCGTGACCCTGGGCCTGATCGACGACCCCGCCCAGCAGCGGCGCCTGCCCTATGAGCTCGACCTGCTCGATGCCCACAACCTGCTGGTGGCGGGCGAGTCGGGCAGCGGCAAGACCACCCTGCTGCAGAGCATGCTCGTCGGGCTCGTGCGGCGCTATGGCCCCGGCCGGCTCAACTTCTACGCCCTGGACTTCTCCGGCGGCCTGCTGCGACCCTTCGCCGAGCTGCCGCACTGCGGCGCCGTGCTGGGGGAGGAGGACGAGGGCTCGTTCACGGCGTTCTTCGACCTCATCCACGACATCGTGGACGAGCGCAAGAGGCTCTTCCGCTCCTTGGGCGTGGGCAGCTTCGAGGCGGCCTGCGAGCTCATGGAGCTGCCGCTCGTCCTGGTGATCATCGACGGCGTCTCGGCCTTCCTGGCCACGCGGGCGGGCGAGCGCCTCGCCTTGCAGCTGCGCGACGTCATCAAGGCGAGCATGTCCTGGGGCGTGCGCTTCGTGATGACCTGCGGGCGGCCCGGCGACCTGCCGAGCCTGGCGCGCCAGGAGATGGGCCTGCGCCTGAGCCTCGCGCAGACCGACCGCTACGGGCACACCGACACCCTGGGCGTGCGCGTGACCTACCTGCCGCCCGTGCTGCCCGGCCGCGGCCTGGCGCTCGTGGACGGCGCGCCCATGGAGCTGCAGGTCGCGCGCCTGGCGCCCCAGGCGCCGGAGAGCGAGCAGCTCCAGGCCCTGCGCGCGGAGCTGGAGCGGCTCGCCCAGCGCTGGGCGGACGGCCCGGTGGCGCACAGGCTGCCAACGGTTCCCGCCGACGAGGCCTACGAGGACTTCGCCGCGCGCTTCGCTCCTGGACGGATGCCCTTGGGCTACGAGCTGGCGACCGCCAAGCCCGTCGCGCTGCCGCTGCGACAGCTCTCGAGCCTGGCGCTGTACTTCGGCACCCCGCTCGGCAGCGAGGCGCTGCTCGCCAACCTGGCCCATGCCGCCCGGCGCGACGGGCTGCGGCTCTTCGTGGTCGGCGCGAAGGCCAGCCTCTTCGACGCGGGCGGGCCCCTGGCCGACGCGTTGGGAGACGACGGGGAGCTCGTCGGCGCGGGCTTCGACGAGCTCTGCGACTTCTTCCTGCACCG
>CACXFF010000336.1 GCA_902766805.1 uncultured Coriobacteriaceae bacterium
CGTTCTTCGTCGCGTACCTCCACGTCGGCCACAGCACGACGTGGCCGTCGGGCGGAGCCACCACGGAAGTCGTGGGGACGCCCCCCTGCTCGGTCGCCGCCTGGACGTCGGACGGGGTCGCGACGTCGGTGGCAACCAGCGCGTCGACGGCCCTGAGGAACAGCACGTAGCTGTCAGTTTTCCCAGACGCCGTGACCTCCTCGATGTTCTCGGTGAGGACGTACTGCGAGCCCAGGTTGTTGGTCCCGGCCGCGAGCACGAGCTGCACGCCGCTCTGCGGGCGTATCCAGCACGGGAACTCCCTCATGTCCTTGCCGTAGTCGAGGTTGTTCACGAGCCACTTGCCCCACGGTCCGTCCGCGCTGTCCCACTGCACGACCTCGCCCTCGGCCTGCGCCACCGACTGTGCGGTCGCCAGGTAGGAGCCGGAGGCGAGCAGGCGCAGCGTGGAGAGTCCGGTCGGGCCGCTCGCGTCACGCTCGTGCTTGAGCTGCCACACGGTGGTGAGCGGGGCGTCGGCCGCGTCGGTGTCCGCCACTTGGCGGATGCGCGCCCCGTTGTCCTTGGTGGCGGTGGTAAGGCCCAGAATCGTCCCGGCCGTCGTCGCTATCTGGTACGTGCCCTCCGGCACGCCCGACAGCAGCGGCTCGAAGAAGAACTCCGCGTACTCCGGGCCCCAGCTGCCGAGCAGGTCCGCGATGTCCCACATGCCGACGCGGTCGCAGTCGGGGACGGGGCTGTGCCAAGCCGATATGACGCCGCGGCGCGTGCCGCTCCAGGCCGACGAGTCGGTGTAGATGTAGAAGGTCTGGTAGGTCGAGCCGTTGTGCTGCACCGGCTCCCTTCCCGCCGACGCGATGGTCCATCGGAAGAGCTCCGAGCCGGGCACGTAGTCGAACTGCATGACGTCGTAGCCGTTGCTGTACGTCACCGTGCTCGCGAAGTCCGGCTTGTCCGGCTCTATGTAGGTCTGGGTCTTGTAGTCCTCGTCGAGGGCGCGCTTCGTGCGCTCCGCCTTGTCGAAGGCCTCCTTGGCCGCCTTCTGGTCCGCGTCCCACTGCCGGGACAGGTCGGCCGCGAGGGCGTCCTTGTTGGGGAGCGCGAGCGCCTTGCCGCTCATGACGTTGAACAGCACGTAGCTCTCGCGCTGCGTGTCGGCCACCAGGCGCCAGATCTGCCCGTCGGAGGGGTATTCCTCGTGGAACGCCCAGACCCGCGTCGCGCTGTCGTCGTAGTCGTGGGCCACCGACAGGACCATGTTCGGGCTCCGCGCCCAGTGGATGGTGTACAGGCCGGGTTGCACGGAAGGCATCAGGCGCCCCCAATCATGACGAGGTACTCGATGAAGTCGCGCACGCGCAGGTCCATGACCGACGGGTCGTTGACGGTGAGGCTCCCCAGGGCCAGCGCCGGGCCCTGCGCGGGCATGCTCTTGACCACGCTCTCCGCGATCACGTCTGCGAAGGGCTGGGAGTACTTGCGGTTGGTCAGCGGCACGATGAGCTCGCCGCCGTCCTCGCCCACCACGTGGCGCACCGCGCCAAGGTCGACGCCGGGGCCCTTGTTGTCCACGACGGCCATGCCCGAGGCGTGGCGCACCACGGCGCCGCCCCTGGCGTGGCCGCTGTCGCCGACGAAGCTCCTGTAGGTGTTGACGATGGCCGTCCCCACCACGCGCATACCGTTGTACGCCGAGAGCGCCATCATCGCCGAGAGGGCCCCTTGCACGCTGGAGTAGTCGACGCTCGCCGTCCCGTGGATCGGCTTGAGGCTCGACCCGTTCCACTCGTACACGTTGCCGAGGGCGTCGACCAGCTGCACGTCGTCCACGTAGGCGGACCCGTCCTTGTCGAGCAGCTCCGTGCCGTTGTACGTGTACAGGTTCCCCTGCGCGTCCACGAGCTTGGCGTCGTCCACGACGATCTTGCCGTTCTTGTCGATGACCGGCGTCTCGTTGTACAGCTTGACCATGCCCGTGAGCCTGGTGATGTCTCCGCCGCACGTGGCGAGCATCTCGGCGAAGGCGTCGCCGCCGATGGCCGACAGGTCCATCATGCTCACGCCCGCGCCCGAGAGCGCCGCGGCGAGCGTGTCGGCGTCCTTGCCCATCTGCGCCATCCCGACATAGGCCTCGTCGCCCAGGGCGGAGATGAAGTCACCCATCTGCTCGAGCGTCCCGGAGGTCGCAAGAGCCCGTGCGTTCATCTCGTCGAAGCCCACCCCCATCTCGGAGAGGACGCCCTTGAGCGAGGCCGCCGTGCCATCGTAGGCGCTCGCGATCCGCGCCATGGCGGCCGGGTCCGCGAGCGCGTCACGCAGGGCCTCTCCGTCCGTGGCGCACGCCTGCAGGGCGTTGGCGAAGTCGACGGCCGACAGGCTCGCCTTCTGGCCGCCCTCGCCGAAGGCCTGCATGGCCACCTCGGATGTGAGGGCGAGTTGGGAGACGCTGAGGTCGGCGCCTGCGGCCTTGGCCTCCAGCGCGGCCGTCTCGGCGGACAGCTCTCGGGAAGACTGCGCCAGGGCCCGGTATGCCTGGTCGGCCCCGCGCATCGACGCCGCCGCCTTGTCGAAGCTCTGCAGCATGCCAAGCGCTTCCATGTCCTGCGGATGATAGGCGTCGCCAGAACGTCCGCGCTCGGCGACCGCCTCGTAGCCGCCATTGAGCTGCACCTGCTCCGACGCGGCATCCAGGGCTCCCATCGCGGCCGCGCGCTCGTTGGCCAGCGCCGCCATCTTCTCATCCGTCTGCTGCTTGGCAGTCATGAGGGCCTCGGCCTTGGCCGCCGCCTCGCGGGCGCGCACGTTCTCCCAGAGCTTGTCGGTGCTCTCCTGGATGGCCCCCGACTCCGCGAGCCAGTGGTCGCCGCCCTGCTCCATCACCTCGTACTGCGTGCCCAGGATGCCGTTCACCTGGCTCACCGCGTCTCCGAACTCGGCGAGCTGCGATGCGGACAGGCCGTGCTTGCCGTTGTACGCGTCGATCACGGACGCCGCGTGCTCCAGCCGGTACGCCTCGTCCCGGTACGCCGCGTCGGCCTGCCTCACGGCCTCGGCCGCGCGCACCCCGACGTCCACCGTGTTCTCGTGGGCCTCGTCCAGGGCCTCCATGGCAGAACGGACCCGGCCGGCGGAGCGTTCCCGCGCCTCGGCCGACGCGTCGAACCCGGCGCTGACGTCCTCCAGCGGGGCGAGCAGCCCCTGCAGGGCCTCGCCCAGGCCCTCCGACGAGACACGCTCGCGCTCGGACTTCTCCCAGGCCGAGTGCAGGGCGAACGCGAGCACGCCGAGCCCCGCCACGGCCACGCCGGCGCCCAAGGCCATGGGGTTGAGCCCCAGCGCTGTGAGCGCCTGCGTGGCGGCGCCCGCCACCGTCGCGCCCTCGCCGAGGGAGGCCACCGCCGCCCCGACGCCGCTGACGGCGTTCACGACACCGGCGATCGGCGTCCCCAGCTTCGAGATCAGGCCTACCGCCCCGCCGAACGCCTCGGCGCCGACCTTCGCGGCGACGAGCGCTGGCGCGATGGGCTCCACGGCCCCCAGGACGTCCTTCACGACGGGGATCGCCGCCTTCACGAGGGGCAGGGCCGCGCCGGCGACCTCGCCCACCACCGAGAGGGCCTTCTCCACCCCTCCCACGATGTAGTCCGGGCCGATCTCGTTCACGATGTCGTTGACGCCGCTGAACGCCTCCTTGATGCCGCCCTTCACCGTGTTTATGACGCCCACGATGCGCTCTGTGCCGACGTTGTCGAGCACGTCGGTCAGGCCGCGCGTCACCGCGTTGCCCATGTTGGACAGCGACGTGGCGATGCCGCCGGTCGCGTCCTGCGCCGCCGCCTCGAACTGCGGGGCCATCTCGGTGAGGTGGGCGAGCAGCTGGTCCATGGAGATGCTGGCCCACTCGATGCCCTCGAGGTGCTCGTCCTTGTCCTTGCCGCCGCCCAGCGCGTAGTACAGGTCGCGCACCTGAGCGTTTGCCCCCAGCATCGACTTGGCGAGCTGGTCCATCTGGCCCGGTGCCGCGCTGAGCATCGCCCGCCAGTCCTGCATGTCCGGCTTGCCCTTGGACAGCATCTGGCGGAACTGCTCCATGGCGGAGTTGACGATCGCCTGGCCCTGCCCGCCCGCGAGCAGCATGGAGTTGAGCGCCAGGCCGGCATCGGTCGCCTCCGTGAGGCTCACGCCGTACATCTTGGACGCCGCGTAGATGCCCTGCACCGTCTGCGCCATGTCGTCGAGCCTGGTCGGCAGGGTCTGCAGGCGGTCGCTCATGGTGCCGATGGAGCCCTGGGCCTCCTCGGCCGACACGCCGAGGCTCTGCATGACCCTCGGGTAGTTTTTCAAGGTGTCCAGGCGCGCGACGGCGCTGCCCACGTGGCTCGAGACCGAGCTCATGGCCCGGCTCGCGACCGACGAGAAGACGCCCATCACGGCACC
>CACXFF010000337.1 GCA_902766805.1 uncultured Coriobacteriaceae bacterium
CATGGCGATCCCGCTCACATCCTGCATGAGCTGGGGCTCGATGCCGAGGGCATCGCGGCTGCGGTGCTCGCCCGCCTGTAGCGCCCCGTCCACGCGTTCCATTCGTTTCCCGCAAGGGCGAGCCGCGCGCGTGGCCCTCTGTTGCGTGTCGCCCCGTAAGGCTAGCGCAGGCGGCTCCTGCGCTAGTCCCTCGTCCGTGCGAGGAAGCCGCGCAGTCTGGTGGGCGTGTAGAAGTTGATGCCGATGACGATCCAGGCAATCAGGACCACGTACGACTCGACGGACAGGTCCTTGCTCACGCCGGGGATGAAGAGCAGCAGCGCGACGCCTATCGACAGGGCAATTCCGCAGGCACCCAGCAGCTGCCCCGCGCGGTCGTGGTCCATGCGCGCGAAATGCAAACGTGCCGCGCAGGTGTAGCAGTAAGCGACGAGCACGCCAAGCGTCATGAGGTCCACGATCCAGCCCAGGACCGTCTGCCCAAAGAACGGGATAACTATGGCTGCGGCGGCTATCGCCAGTGTGGCCGCGATGGGCACGTGATGCCGCTCGTCGAAACGGGCAAGGCGTTTGCTCAGGGCGCCGTCCTGCGCCATGCTGTAGATGAGGCGGCTCAGGGCGAGCATGAATCCCAGTACGCCGGTGAGGCTGGCGCCGACAGCGATGACCAGCACGAGCGCCAGTCCCGCGTCCCCAGCAAGCACGGAGCCCATGGAGAAGCTGGGAAGGGACCTGACGCCCATGAGCTGCGGGGCGGCTTGTATGTACTGCTCCCAGCTGGCGTACTCGGGCGGTGTTGCGGCGGCGGTGCACACGCTCACGGCGATGTAGACGAGCCCTCCCGCCACGATGGCGAGCTGCATGATGAGGCCAAAGCGCCGCGTGGAGAAGCGGCATTCTTTGGACAGCTGGCTCACCGACTCGAAGCCCGCAAAGGCCCACGGCGTGATCATCGCGACGTTCAGGATGCCACGGGCGGCGTCAGACCTGGTGGGGAAGGGCGGGCTGAGCGCTCCGGGCGTCGTGTTCACGTGCGTGGCGGCGAGCGCCGCGAGGACCAGGGTGGCCACGCAGATGGCGATCGCGAGCATGGTCTGGACGTTGCCCGCCATGCGCACGCCCCGCGAGCAGATCCATGTGGCACAGCCTATGGCCAACAGGGCGAGCGTCACCTCGTAGGCATGCACGGAGTAGCCGGCGACGACGTAGGAGGGGTCCGCGTTGCGCAGCTGCCCGACGACGCCGCGCAGCATGATGCCGAGTGCCGTGGCGTTGGCCGCAATGGCGGCGGTGTACACGAGCACGAGGGTCCACGAGCAGACGAAGGCGTGGTTGGCCCCGAAGGCCGCACGGGCATAGCTGTAGACGCCACCAGCGCTGGGGTAGCGTCGCGCCATGTTGCCGTAGCTGGTCGCGATGACGCAGGTGAGCAGCGCGCCCACCCCCAATGCGATCGCCGTGCCGAGCGGTCCCGCCTCGGGCAGGAAACTGTCTCCCGGCATGGTCATGATGCCCCAGCCCACGACGCAGCCGAGCGCCTGTCCCCACACCGCCAGCGGAGAGAGGTTCCGCGCGAGGCCGGGCCGGTCGGGTTGGGTGGGTGTGGGTGCAGGCATGGCGTCGTCACTCCTCGTAGAAACGATAGCCGCTGCGTCCGTCGCGTTTGACCGCGTAGAGCGCCTTGTCGGCAGCCCGGTACAGATGCGTGGAATCCTCGACCTGCTCGCTCAGGGCCACGCCGATGGACAGCGTGATGGCTGGTAGTCCGTCGCGGGTGTCCTGCAGCAGTTCGGTGACGCTGCGGATCTTGCGCTCGATGACGGGGCGCACGTCCTCGTCCACGTCGGTCATGATGACCGCGAACTCGTCGCCGCCGATGCGGCAGGCGTAGTCCGTGGAGCGGAAGCTCTGCGTGAGCGAGGAGGCGACCTTGCGCAGCACGGCGTCTCCCAGGTCGTGGCCATAGGAGTCGTTGACCTCCTTGAAGAGGTCCACGTCCAAAAGCAACAGCGCGAGCCGGTCCTGGCGCTCGGCCAGCAGCGTGTCGTACGCACCGCGATTGAGCAGGCCGGTGAGCGGGTCGCGCTCGGCCGCGTGCTGCAGGCGCGCGGTGCGCTCGTGGTTCTCGCGGTACATCTCGTTGTAAGCGCGCACCAGTATGCTGAGCTCGCGCGCGCCGGAGTCCGTGAGGGGCTCGTCACGCTCGACGTCGGAGGCGAACGAAGCGACCGGCCACAGGATGAGGAAGATGACGGCCACGATGACCAAGACGAGGATGACCAGGATCGTGAGCACGACCGCCTGCATGGTGTTGAGCTGCTGGCGAAGCTGCCCGAGGACCGCGTCCCTTTTGGTCTGGAGGCCGACGAGCAGCGCGTTGGTGCAGCGCCGCACGCCTTTGCCGATCTCGTTGCGATAGCCGAGATGCTTGTCTCCCAGCATGAAGCGCGTGGCCTTGCTGCGCTTCTGTTCGGGGCTGAGGGCTTCGTCGGCCGCGCTGAGCTCTTGCTCGGTTACCGACGTGGGCAGGTCGCTCGCATCCCAAGAGGAGGCGGCCAGGTGCATGTGATAGAGCTCTTGGCGCGCGAGCTCCTCGGACAGGTCGTATGCCTCCTGCAGCTCCTTGACCGACTGCTCGCCCCCCACGTCGACATTGGCCTTGACCGTCTTCAGGGCCTCGCCGCGCTGGTCACGCACGCGCAGCTCCCGGATGTAGTTGTCCAGGAAGCTCCTGTCGCCCGTCGTCACGTACATGCGGGCCTGCGTGGTGAGGTAGTCGCTGGCACGCTGTAGGTCCATCGCGGCGTCCATGGACTCGGCGAAGACCTGGTCGGCATCAGCGGTGAGGGACGCAGTCGCTAGGATGTTGGTGACGTTGCGGACGGCTATGAGCGAGAGGATGGCGGCGATGATGATGGCGACGGCGTTGATCATGCGCATGCGTGGCGCGCGGCGCATGCGGGCACGCCCTGCCTGGGGGCTAGCCTGCGCGTCCTGCGGCTGCTCTGGATGCTTCGCGACGTCTGCCATGCGTGCCCTGACCTCCCTCCGTCGTCGTGGTCCCCTATATCATCTTTATCATACGTCTTGGGTCGGACAAAAAAGCCCCTCCGCGCCCTCAACTCGTCAATAGCTGCGCTTTTGCTAGGCCAACGCTGCCAGCGCAAGCGGAAGGACGCTGATCGCCCACGCCGCGAAGCGCTCGGGATGCTCGGCAAGCTCGAGGGCCAGCTCATCGGCGCCGACCCAGCGCGTGGCGTCCACTTCGGTCGGTTCCGGTGCCAGCGCGCCCTCGCAAGCGCCCAGCAGCACGTGGTCGTACTCGAACTCCGCCAAGCCGTCGCCGAAGTCGGCGCGGTACACGAAGCTCGCGATTTCGCGCAGACCATGCGCCTGCACCCCGAGCTCTTCGGGCACGCGGCGCTCCACGGCGTCCAGGAGCTGCTCGCCGGCGCGCGGGTGAGAGCAGCAGCTGTTGGCCCACAGTCCGCTGGAGTGGTACTTGCCGGGCGCACGGCGCGCGAGCAGCAGCTCCGGGCCGGCGGCTCCGTCGCGTACCAGCACGACCGAGAAGGCGCGGTGCAGCAGCCCCTCGCGGTGGCAGCGTTCCTTGCTGGCCTGGCCCAGGGGGCGGTCCAGCGCGTCGACCAGGATGAGCTCGTCGTCACGAGC
>CACXFF010000338.1 GCA_902766805.1 uncultured Coriobacteriaceae bacterium
GCGGTTGCTGCTCTCCGAGACCGACAGCCCCTACATGGCGCCGGTGCCCCTGCGCGGCCAAGAGTGCGAGCCGGCCATGGTCGCGTTCGCGGCGGCTACGGTCGCCGAGGCGCGCGAGGCGGCGGGCGTGTCGACGCGGGAGGGCAGCTACCAGGCGCTTTGGGCCAACGCCCGCGCGTTCTTTGGGCTCGACCGCTAGCGGCAGCGGCTCCCGCCCCGAAGCCCACGCCCAGAAGCCCACGCCCAGAAGCCACGCCCCGCGCACCCGAAAGGAAGCCCATGGACATCGCACGCGTCGCCCATCGCGTGGCCGAAGCCGCGCTCGAGGTCGCGTATCCCACACGCTGCGTGGGCTGTGGCCGACCGGGCGAGCTGATCTGTGCCGACTGTCGCGCTGCCCTGCCTTGGATTGACCAACGCGAGGCCTGCCCCTGCTGCTCGGCTCCCTTTGGCACCCTCACCTGCACGGGCTGCAAGTACGATTGGGAGACGCGCGCCTGCGTGGCCGCGTGGGCGGCTTCGCGCACGGTCACGCACGTGGTCACGGCCTTCAAAGACGAGCGCGAGCTGCGCTTGGCGCCGGTGATCGCTGCGGCCATGGCCACGGCGCTCGACGAGGCCAGCGCTTGCCCCGCCACGGACGGCACCCCGCGCTTCGACGCGACCGCCATCGACGCGGTCGTCTACGTCCCGGCGAGCCCGGGCTCCTACCGACGTCGCGGCTTCGACCACATGCGCTTGGTGGCCACGGCGCTCGCCGGCGAGCTGGAGCTGCCTTTGGCCGACGTGCTCGTGCGTGCCGACGCCCGCGACCAACGCGAGCTGGGCCGCTCGGGTCGCCTGGAAAACATCGCGGGCTCCCTGCAGGTCTGCCAAAACGTCGCTGGCATGGACTTTTTGCTGGTAGATGACGTGATTACGACGGGGGCATCGCTGCGTGCCTGTACGCGGGCCCTTTTGGCGCGCGGCGCCCACAGCGTGACCGCGGCCGCTCTCGTGCGAGGTTGGTAGGCCCGCGCGCGCGTCGCGGACCAGCCGTTGCGCGCACGCCTGCAACAGTGCGGCAAACCCTCGCGTATCGGGCCTTTTGGCGTTTTACCTACATAAGCGCGGTGAGATGCTTGGTGAGACGCTACAATACCAGAGTCCCTCCCTGGTCTGTGGTTGCGGGTGCCGCTCGGATGCGACACCCAAGTCCATGGCAGACGAGGCCGAAAGGATCCACGTAAGTCCGTGCGTGCGCGTGCGGGCGATCATGGCTCGTCCTAGAGGTAAGACGCACCGTCCGTTAGACGAGAGGCATACGGCCTCGCGGGCGAGAGGTCCAGTAGTGGCGGCATCGCGGTGCCCAAGCGACCGGCCCAGTGCGCGAGTGTGGGGGCAAAGACCAGGTCAGCTGGGAGGGACGCGTCCCGTCGAGGGACCAAAGGCACAGAGAGGTGCGCGAGCACCAGGAGGGAGTGGTAGATCGTGGCTAGGAGAAGGAACCTGCGGGGCGTCATGGTGACTGCAGCCTGCGCTCTCTCGCTTGCGGCTCTGCCCGCGTGCGGCAGCCTGAAGCTCGGTCCCTACACCATCGAGACCAAACCGCTCGACTCGCTGGAGACCGCGCTCGTCTCCACGTCCGTCGACCAGGCCCTGACCACGGGCCGTACGCTCATGTCGCCGCAGGTCGGCGCCCCTGTCATCGCTCAGGACGGCGTGCTCACGGTGGGCATCACGCCTTCCACGCTGCCCTACACCTACCTGGATTCCTCCTCGAACAGCTACCGTGGCCTGGACGTGGACGTCGCGTGCGCGCTGGCCGAGGAGCTGGGCCTGACGGTGCGCTTCGTGTCGGTGTCTGGCTCGGATGACGCGTTGGCCCAAGGCGTGGACGTGTACGTGGCCACCAACGCCGTCTCTGCGCCGGACATGCGCATCGTGGGTACCTACGAGGAGACGGCATCGGCGTTCTTCCGCAAGGGCTCCAACACGGTGCTGTCTGCGGCCGACCTCGAAGGCAAGACCGTGGGCGTCAATGCGGGCTCGAACTCCTCTGCGCTGCTCGACCGGCTCTCCGTGTCCGTCACCAAGCGCGAGTTCGATACCGTGAACGAGGCCTTTGCCGCGCTTGACGCTGGCACGGTGGACTACGTCTTGGCCGATGCCTACATGGGCGCCTACATCGCGCACACCTACTCCGATATTTCCTTTGCCGGTGCCGTGGGCGAGTCCGTGCCCAAGGGTGTCGCCGTGAGCTTGGCCAACCAAGAGCTGCAGACCGTGGTGGAGGACGTCTTCCTGCGCATGCAGACCAACGGTCGTCTGTCCCTGCTGCGCAGCAGCTGGTTGGGTGACCTGCCCACGCTCGATACCAACACGCAGATCGCCGACGTCACGATCCAGGCCGTGGCTCCCGATCCCGCTACCGTGCCCGACACCAGCGAGGCCGGCAGCAATGCCGTGACGCTGGATGGCGCCTCGACCGAGGCGAGCGCCTAGGAGCGCCTTGCGTTGGCACGAGTGCCGAAGGCTCGTACGCTTCGGCTTGGCACATCCGTTGACTTGGCCCCTTTGGGATTGACCCAGAGGGGCTTTTTTTGGCACGGATGGGCTCCGGACGTCCCGTGGCCCGTCACATGCCGCTCGCAGAATCGTCTCCTGCGGCTTTGTCCTTCTGCCGAGAAAGCTGGCGGCGCGCGTTTTTTTGTCCGACCCATGGGGTAATTCTTATGCATCCGCGTTCGATCCGGAACGCGGCGAGAGGCAAGGAGTCACCATGGCCGACATCAAGATCACCGGGCGCAAAATCACCGTCAACGACACGCTGCGCGACTATGTGGAAGACAGGATCGGAGACGTTCTGGAGAACTTCGGCTTCAAGCCTATGACCTGCGACGTCGTCCTTCGCCACGAGAATCGCCGTGCCCGCGGCGGCGCCTGCGTCTGCGAGGTCACCGTGCGCGCGCGTGACACGGTGGTGCGTGTGTCCGAGTCGGACTACCAGATGGACACCGCCATCGACATCGCGGCGACCAAGCTTGCCCGCCAGCTGCGCAAGTTCAAGGAGCGCGTGATCGATCACCGTCAGCGCGGCGCCGGAGAGCAGCCTACTGCAGCCCCCGTCGAGGAGCTCTTTGGCCTCATCGATGCCGAGGAGCCGCTGGACGACTCCCTCGTCCGTGAGAAGTTTGTGCCTATCAAGCCGCTTACCGTCAATCAGGCTATGCTTGAATGCGACCTTCTTGGTCACGATTTCTATGTGTTCGAGAACGCCATGGACGGTCAGGTGAACGTGGTCTATCGCAGGAGCGAGGGCGGCTACGGCATCATCCGTCCTCAGACAGAGGAGACCGATGAGTAATCTCAGTGAGTCCGCGGCCCAGGCCGCTGTGCAGGACAGCACGCCTGAATCTTCCGTTACTCCCGCGGCGGCCGGCTCCGAGCCGGGCGCCGCGCCCGGTGAACTGGCGCAGGCCTATCACCTGAACGCTTCCGCCACGATCGTGGTGGACTCATGCGCCGACTTCAATCCCGATGTCGTGCGTCAGCTGGGCGTGGACGTCATCCGCTTCACCTACGTTACCTCTACGGGTGAGCACTACGACGATTTTTGGCAGAGCGTGAGCGCGCACGAGTTCTACGACCTCATGCGAGACGGCGAGCGCGTGACCACGTCGGCCGTGACGCCGGGCCGCTACAAGGAAGAGTTCGAGCGTGCCTGCGCCAAAGGCAAGCCCGTGGTGTACTTGGGCCTGACCCAGGGTCTCTCCTCCAGCATCGAGGCCGCGCGCACGGGGGCTGCCATGCTGTGCGAGGAGCACCCCGAGTACGAGATTCACGTCGTGGACAACCGCTGTCCGTCGGCCTCTGCCGAGCTGCTGGCGCTCGAGGCCGTGCGCCTGGCGGGTCACGGCTACTCCGCTGCCGAGATTGCCGAGTGGGCCGGAGAGGCCTGCTATTTCCTGCAGGGTTACTTCACCTTGGACTCGCTGAACTGGTTGGCCCAGGGCGGCCGCATCCCGCCAGCGGCGGCGCAGGTGGGCGGCAAGCTCGACCTCAAGCCCGAGCTCTCCTACGACACCACCGGTGCGCTCACGTTGCGCGGCGTGTGCCGTGGCCGCAAGAAGGCCCTGCGCGCGCTCATCAACGAGTTCCGTGAGAACTTCGACGGCGAGACGCGCCAGCCCATCGCCATCGTCTCGTCCGACGCCGAGAAGGACGCCAAGTGGCTGGAGGACGCCATCCGCAAGGAGCCGGGCTGCGCCGACACGCCGGTCATCCACAGCCAGGTGAGCCCGGTCATCGGCGCCCACGTCGGCCCGGGCATGGTGGCCCTGGTCTTTTGGGGCAAGGACCGCCGCGAGCGTTCGTCCATCTCGTCGCGCATCGCCCGCAAGATCAAGGGCAACCGCTAGACAGTCGTGCGGTGCGGGCGGGGGAGACCTCGCCCGCTTTTTTGCGCGCCCC
>CACXFF010000339.1 GCA_902766805.1 uncultured Coriobacteriaceae bacterium
CCCGCCCGCCGTCAACCCCACCCAAGCGTTGGCACGCCCGTCCTCCCGGGCCCAAGGAGCACCAGCGCCCACACTGGCTGCTATGCTAAGCGAAGACATTCGACGCGGGAGGCATGTGATGCGCGGGCTGAGACTCTTCTGGGTGGTCATCAAACAGAGCGGGTTCAAGTCGTTTTCGCTCGCGTACCTGGCAATCGTGCTGTTCACCGCGTTCGTCGTGCAGCTGGCCGAACCGGGGATCGTCACGTACTTCGACGGGTTGTGGTTCTGCTGGGAGGTGGCCACCACCGTGGGCTTGGGCGACTTCACTTGCGTGACTCTGGTCGGGCGCTTGGCCACGCTGTTCATGTCGATTTGGTCGCTCGTCGCCATCGCGCTGATCACCGGCGTCATCGTGGACTACATCAACGAGCAGCGCAAAGCCCGCATGAACAAGTCGCTCGCCGAGTTCATGGACAAGCTCGAGCGCTTGCCCGAGCTCTCCCCCGACGATCTTGCCGAAATCTCCGAACGCGTCCGCAGCTACCGCCCCTAGCGCGGCCGCTTGTTACCTGCAAGCCTTTGGCTCTACGGTAACAAGGCGGGAAGCTAGCGGCGGCGCACATGGCTTGTTACCGCAGAGCCAAAGGCTCTGCGGTAACAAGGGAATGGCTAGGCGAGGCCGTAGTGCTGCATGGCGAGGGCGACGCCGTCGGCTGTGATATCGGCGGTCACGTACTCGGCCGCGGCCTTGACCTCAGGCACCGCGTTGCCCATGGCGATACCGTGGCCCGCCGCTTCGATCATGGACAGGTCGTTGATGCCGTCGCCAAAGGCGTAGGTGTCACTCAGGTCCACCCCCAAGGCAGCAGCCACGTCGCGCACGGCCTCGCCCTTGCCGTGCCCGAGCACCGTGACGTCGGCCGACGGGTGCGGGCCGTGCGGGTTGACCAGGCATTTCCCCTCGAGCGCGGCGGCGATGGCATCGCGTTCGGCGGCGTCGGCGAAATAGATGTCGAAGCTGTACGCGTGGATGGCCGCGGGATCGACCAGGTCGGCGTGAGGGCCGTTGGCGCCTTCGGCCACGTGGCGGTAGGCGGGGTTGCCGCCGTACCACAGCTCGCGCTCGCCAAAGAAGGCGTAGCCCGCGCCAGCCTCTTCCAGAATCGCGATCAGCTCGCGTACCTCGGCCTCGCTCAGATAGGCGTCGATCAGGCGCTCGTCGCCGCGCACGCAGAGCCGTCCATTGGAGCACACGAATCCGTCGGCGTAGCGCCCGAAGTGCCGCTCCACGTATCCGCGCGGGCGCCCCGTGCAGATGAACACCAGGTCACCCTGCGCACGCATGCGGGCAAGGGCCGCCTCGGCCGAAGCGGGGACGTCGGTACCAGTGGCCAGTGTGCCATCGATGTCAAAAAACGCAATGCGCATGAGCTCTCCTGTCGTCGAGTCGTTCTCGCCATTCTCGCACGCACAGATGCGTTTGCCCGTGCGACGCCGGCAAACGCGGGGCCGCACCAGCCATCACGGGCCGCCGGCCAGCAAACGCGGGGCCGCCCCAGCCGGAGCAGCCCCGCCAACACGCCAAACGAACGCCAAACAAGCGCCTAGATGAGCCCCAGGTGCTTGAAGGCGTTGTACAGACCGTCCTCGTTCACGTCGTCCGTGATGTAGTCGGCCGCCTCCTTGATCTCCGCGCCGCCGTTGCCCATAGCCACGTTGTACGCGCACAGCTCGAACATCGACAGGTCAATCTTGGCATCGCCAAAGGAGATAGTGTCGGCTTGGTCGGCACCCAGGTGCTCAAGCAGCACCTCGATCGCGTGCTTCTTGGTGATGCCCTTGGGGCCGAGGTCGCCAAAGAGCGCCTGCTCGTCCTTACCGCCCCAGGTGTTGCACTCCATGTCGGGGAACTCGACCTTGGAATCCAGGTGGTCCTGGTAGCTGGACAGGATGAAGCTCACCTTGTTCACGTCGTCACGATACAGGTCGTCAGTGCGAATCATGGAGTTCACGAAGTTCTGCCCCGCGTTCTTGGCGGCTTCCTCGTCGGCGCCCTTGCCCATCGCGTACTTGTACATGACGGCCGGCGCCTGCTCGACGAACCAACTGTTGATGTACATGCCGCTGTTGGCCTCCAGATAGAAGCCCAGGTGACGCTCGTTGCACCAGTCCACGATGTGCTTGACCTGCTCCACCGTGAGCGCCTGGTGCATGACGACCTCGCCGGCGTCCTCCACGTACCCGCCGTTGGCGCCGATCATGCCGTCCAGGTCGGGCAGCTGGCGCTGGGAAATCTCGGCCTTGGAGCAGCCCGTGCAGATGTACACCTTGTGGCCGTTCGCACGCGCGAGGTCCACGGCCTTGGCCGCCGACTCGGGGCATTTCGCGTCGTAATCGATGAGGGTACCGTCCACGTCTAGAAACACGATCTTGCTCATAGCTTTCCTCCCAAAGGTCGCTGCGAATCCGTTGCTGCCCATGGTACCCGAACGCCCCGCCGCAACGCGCAGCTATTCGCCCGCAACAGCAACGGCACGGCGCCCCGACGGCGCACGCGCGACGCGGCGCCCCGGCGTTGCGGGCGCGACGCAACGCCCTCGGGCACGCCACACGCCGCCCAGACGTGCGACAATAGCCCGAGCAACCACTCGAGAGGAAGCCCGCCCATGGCCCAAGGATCCGCCCGCCCGCAAGACCGTGCCACCGTCCGCCGTACCCTGCACTGGTTCTGGTGGGTCACCAAGAAGAAACCCTTCGCCGCCTTCATGGCGGTCTTCACCAGCGTCGCCTACACCGCGCTGCTCAACTACGCCAACACCTGGGTCATGGGCCTCATCGTGGACCGCGTGCAGGCCGAGCCGGTGGCCGCCGATCAGGTTTTCGCCATCTTCATGCCCTACCTCATCGCGCTGCTCTTGGTCAACGCCATTGGCCAAGCCTGTTCCAAGCTGCAGGACTGGAGCGTGATGACCCTCGAGCTCAACGGCAACTACCACTTGGCGCGCCTGTGCTTCGACACGCTGTCCAACCAGTCGATGACCTTCCACACGAGCCGCTTCGGCGGAAGCCTCGTGAGCCAGACCAGTCGCTTCATGAGCGGCTACACCGGCCTGGTGGACGTGGTGGTCTATTCGCTGATCCCCACCATCGCGAGCATCGTGTGCACCATCGTGCTGCTGTGGCCCGCAAGCCCGCTTTTTGTCTGCGTGCTCTTCGTGATGCTGGTGGCCTACGTGACCGTGGCCTACACCATGTACCAGCGCATCTTGCCGTTGTCGGCAGCCACCGCCGCCGCGCAGAGCAAGCTGTCCGGCGTGCTGTCCGACGCCGTGACCAACATCCTCGCCGTCAAGACCTGCGGGCGCGAAGACTACGAGCGCGGGCTGTTCGATGAGGCCGACAGCGAGGCAATGGAGGCCGAGCGTGTGAGCATGAACGCCATGATGCGGCGCGGCGCCATGACCTCCACGCTCATCACCTTCATCATGTTCGTGACGAGCATCTTCGTCGTGGGCGGCAACGCGTGGTGGGGCATTTCGGCCGGCACGTTGGTGATGATGTTCACCTACACGTACAACTTGTCCATGCGCTTCAACTACATCAACTCGATGATGCAGCGCATGAACCGCGCCGTGGGCGACGCCGCCGAGATGACGAAG
>CACXFF010000340.1 GCA_902766805.1 uncultured Coriobacteriaceae bacterium
CTCGCACAAGACCTTCGGCCAGGGCAAGGTCACGGCCGTGAACGGCGACGTGATCGAGGTGTTCTTCACCCGCACCGGCAAGAAGAAGAAGCTCATGCGCGGCTTCGCCCCCATCGTCAAGGTCGGTTAGCGCCCGCGCAGCCATCCTGGGCGTGTGGGGATGAGTTGCGCGAGGCGAACACGCCGTATGGCGGTGCGCGCCGCGGGATAGAATACAAGGGTTGACCCTACAGAGAGGATTGCCATGAGCAACGAGATCGACTACCGCAGCCCCATCGCGCGCCTGGAGGCCGGGGCGCAGCTGCACGGCTTCAGCGTCGAGCGCGCCGAGCCGCTGCCCGAGCGCGGGGGCTATGCCTACATCATGCGCCACGACGCCACCGGAGCGCGCCTCATGTGGCTGGCCTGCGACGACAACAACAAGTCGTTCGCCATCGGCTTCAAGACGCCGCCTGCCGACGACACGGGCACCTTCCACATTCTGGAGCACTCGGTGCTCTGCGGCTCGGAGCGCTACCCGGTCAAGGAGCCCTTCGTCAACCTGCTCAAGACCTCCATGCAGACCTTCCTGAACGCCCTCACCTTCTCGGACAAGACGCTGTACCCGGTAGCCTCGACCAACGACCAGGACCTCGACAACCTCATGGACGTGTACCTGGACGCGGTGCTCGCGCCGGCCATCTACCAGCGCCCGCGCATCTTCGAGCAGGAGGGCTGGCACCTGGAGGTGGACGAGCAGGGCACCCTCACGCGCAACGGCGTGGTCTACAACGAGATGAAGGGCGCGCTGTCGGACCCCGACGACGTGCTCATGATGTGGCTCAACCGCTCGCTGTTCCCCGACACGGCCTACGGCTTCGAGTCGGGCGGCGACCCCCAGTACATCCCCACGCTCAGCTACGAGATGTTCCTGGACAACCACAAGCGCCACTACCGCTTGGACAACTCCTACACCATCCTCTACGGCGCCGTCGACCTGGACCGCGTGCTCGCCCACATCGACGACCGCTTCACGCACGCCGAGCGCCGCGAGGCCGGTGCCCCCAACCCGCTCGAGCTGCAGGCGCCGGTCTGCGCCGACCACGTGGTGCGCGAGATGGCCACCGCGCCGGAAAACGCCGCCGTCGGCCTGGGCTACGTGTTCGCGACCTCGCACGAGCGCACGCGCGTGCTCGCCATGGACGTGCTCATCGACGCTCTGCTGGGATCCAACGAGGCGCCGCTCAAGCGCGCGATCCTGGAGTCGGGCCTGGGTGCCGACGTGGTGGGCTACCTGGTGGACGGCATCGCCCAGCCGCTCGTGTTCATCGAGCTCAAGGGGGCCTCCGACGGCGTGGCCGACCAGTTCCGCGCGCTGGTGGAGGACGTCTGCGCGCGCCTGGTGCGCGAGGGCATCGGCGAGGACAACCTCGAGTCGTCCATCGCCCAGATGGAGTTCATGCTGCGCGAGAGCGACATGGGCATGTCCGACGGCGTCAACCTCTCCGCCATTGCCCTCGCGGGCTGGCTCTACGACGACGCCGACGCCACGCTCTACCTGCGCTACGAGGACGCCCTGGCCGAGCTCAAGCAGATGGCGGCCGACGGCGGCTTCGAGCGGCTGCTCGACGAGGCCATCTGCCACAGCGCGCACCGCGCCTGCGTGACGCTCAAGCCCGTCTCCTCCACCTCCGCCGAGGCCGAGGCCGCCGAGCTGGCCGAGCTCGCAGAGCAGATCGGCGAGGAGGGGCTGGCTGCCGTGGCCGAGGAGACCGCGGCGCTGCGCGAGATGCAGGAGGCGCCCGACGCGCCCGAGGACCTCGCCAAGCTGCCGCAGCTGCACGTCTCCGACATCGGCCCCGCGCCCGAAGAGCCCCAGCCGCTGCCGCAGGAGGGCCACGTGGTGGACTGCGTGCTGCACGACCTGCCCACGCACGGCATCGACTACACGTGGCTGTCCTTCCCGCTCGACGGCGTGGCCTTCGACGAGCTCCCCTACGTGAGCATCCTGGCGCTGCTGCTCGGCAAGCTCGACACGAGCGAGCACGACGCCTACACCCTCGACACGCTGCTCGAGCGTTGGCTGGGCTCGTTCGACTGCTTCTGCGAGACCTACCACGTCTTTGGCAGCGACGCGTGCCGCCCGACCTTCCTCGTGGCCGCCAGCGCCCTGTCCAGCAACGTCGACAAGCTGGCCGCCCTGCCGCAGGAGGTCTACAGCTCCACGCAGTTCAGCGACCACGAGCGCATCCGCGACATCCTCGAGCAGCGTCGCATCGAGCTCGAGCAGTCCATGACCGGCTCGGGCCACTCGTGGGCCCTGTCGCGCCTCAGCTCCTACACGCAGCGCGCCTCGCTCGTGGCCGAGCAGACGCAGGGCGTGGACTACTACCGGTTCCTGCGCGGCCTGCTCGACGACTTCGACACCCGCGCCGACGCGCTCTCGGCCAAGCTCGGCGAGCTGGCCCGGCGCATCTTCGTCGCGCCCGGCGCCAAGCTGAGCTTCGCCGGCTCGGCGGACGACCTCGCCGCCTTCTGGCACGAGGCGGGCGACCTGAGCCTGCCCGCGCAGTCGGACGCCACCCCGCGCCTGGAGATTCCCGAGCCGCAGGTGAAGAACGAGGCCTTCGTCGTGCCCGCCAACGTGTGCTTCGTGGCCCAGGGCGCGCCGACTGACGACGACATGCACATCTCGGGCGCCTGGCTCGTGGCCAGCCGCGCGCTGTCCTACGACTACCTGTGGAACGAGATCCGCGTGAAGGGCGGCGCCTATGGCTGCGGCTTCCGCAGCACGACCGACGCCCAGCTGCAGTACTACACCTACCGCGACCCCGCCGTGGACCCCTCGGTCGCACGCATCGCGCAGGGCGCCGCGTGGCTGGGTGCCTGGGACCCCACGGCAGACGAGATGGAAGGCTACATCGTGAGCAACGTCGCCACGCGCGACGCGCCCCTCAAGCCGCGCGCCCTGGCGCGCCGTCAGGACGTGCAGCACGCCAGCGGCATCACGCCCGCCTTCCGCAGGCAGCTGCGCGACGAGATCATCGCGGCCACGCCCGAGCAGATCCGCGCGCTCTCCGAGCCCCTGGCCGAGGCCACCGGGCGCTTCGCGACCTGCGTCTTTGGCGGTCGCGACCAGATCGCCGCGAGCGACGCCGACCTCAGCGTCGTCGAGCTTTTCGGCAGCGGCGCCCAATCCTAAGCCGCACCAAAAAACGGCGAGGCTGTACCTGGTACAACCTCGCCACCCTCAGACAGGAGTTGAAGGGGACGGGCTGGTACCTGGTACCGGCCCGTCCCCTGTCATTGTGACGCTACTTGATGACGATCCTGCCCTGCGGCTCAGCGTAGCGATCGGGCACCACGCCGCCCAGGCTATCCACCAGGAAGCTCTTCAGCGCTGCCCAGTCCTCGATGTCGAGCGTCTCGAGGTTCTGCTCGGCGGCCGCCTTGAAGGCGTAGTACGTGTCGCCGCCCTCGCAGATGAACGACGAGGCCGCGATCGTGTACGTGTCCGTCGCGCTCCACGGCTGACCGTCCACGCTCTTGATGGTCACGCGAGAGCCCGGCTTGGCAGGCGCGTAGTACGTGGAGCCAGGGTACTGCTCGCCCTTCTCGTAGGGCACCTGCGTGTTGATCTCGTACTCGATGCCCGCCACCTGCGGGAAGGCGCCGATCTGATCAGGCGTGCAATAGGTACCGGCCTCCAGGGCCTCCAGCAGCTGCGCGCCCGTCACGCTCACGATGCACAGAGCGTTGTCGAAGGGGAACACGTCGCGGATGTCCTTGAGCGTGATGTCTCCTTCCTTCAGGCTCGCGCGCACGCCGCCGCCGTTGACGATCGCGGCGTCGACCTTGCGCGTTGCCACCTGCCTGGCCTGCCAGAGCAGCGTGTCGGCCGTCAGGTCGCCGAGGTTGGTCTCCATGGTGCGGTTGCCCGGCGCACGCTCGCCGTTCAGGTAGAACGGCGTGCTCCCGACCTTGACGCCCATCTGCTTCTCCAGCTCCTCGACAGCCGCGTCCACGACCGCCTTGGTCGCCTCGTCCTCGCGCAGGCCGCTGCTTGCGGGGATCAGCTCGACGTTGAAGGTCGGCTCCTGACCGTCAATCCCGTAGCGCACGACGCCAATGTTGGCCAGGTAGCAGCCGGTCTCCTGCACGGGCACCGACACGCCGTAGAGGTCGTCGTACCTCGCGGATTCGACCTCGTGGTCGTGGGCGTCGATGAACAGGTCAAGGCCACTCGTGTGCGCGATGATGTTGCGCGCGTTGTTGACCTCGTTGGGGTCTTCCTCGGCGATGTGGCCCAGGCACACGACCAGGTCACAGCCCGCGGCGCGCAGCGCGTCAATCTGCTGCTGGGCGCATGCGTACAGCTCTTCACCCGCCGCGAACTTCAGGCCCTTGGTGTTGCGCGGGGCGGAGGTCTTCTTGGCGTCCGGAGTGGTGAGGCCAAAGATGCCCAGCTTGGAGCCGTCCTTGAGCTCGAAGACCTCAGAGGCCTCGCAGAAGGGGGTGCCGTCCTCTTCGTAGAGGACGTTGGCCGTCAGCACCTTGAAGGTCGCAATGCCCATCTTTTCCTTCAGGTTGTCCTGGCCGTAGTCGAAGTCGTGGTTGCCCACGCACATGGCGTCATAGCCAGCCGCGTTCATGAAGTTGATGGAGTTCAGGCCGCTCGAGAGGTTGACCAACGCGGCGCCCTGCAGGTTGTCGCCCGCGTCGAAGAGCAGCACGTCGCCGCCCTTGGCCAGCTCGTCCTTCTTCAGTGCCGCGACCGCGGCCATGCCCGCGCATCCTTCGGCGGCCTGGCAGTGGCCGTGCACGTCATTGGTGTGGATGATGGTGAGGTTGGACGGCTTGACATCTTCGCGGATGCCGTCCACCCACGCGCCGCTCGGGCCGACCCAGTACTTGTCCGGCGTCCAACGGCTCGCATACATCAGGCCGAAGGTCCCATCGTGGCTCTCGTTCAGGTAGTAGCACGAGGCGCCGACCCACTGCCAACCGGTCTGCATCGCGCCGCTGGGGTCCATGAGGTACCAGCCGTCGGAGTCCACCCAGCCGGTCTTCATCGCGCCGCTGTCGCCCAGCAGGTACCACGAGCCGTTCCACGCGAGCCAGCCCGTCCTCATCGTGCCGTCGGACTGCAGGTAGTACCACGCGCCGTTCCAGCGCAGCCAGCCCGTGGCGTCCTGGCCCGTGGCGCTCTCGTAGTGCCAGCTGCCGTCGCGCTGGTACCAGCCCTCGGCCTGCGCAGGCTGCGGAATGGCCAGCAGCAGCGCGCATGCCAAAGCCAAGGCGCCAACCAGACGCAAGACCCAACTCTGACTTCTCTTGTCTGTGAGCATCGCTCTCCCTCGCTTTCGTACGGGTTTTTCGCCGAAGCGCTTGCATCCCATTATCATCAACCCTCGGACAAAAACTCACCGCAATCCCGTCTCATCGGCGCGCGTCATGCCCCGCCGCCGCACGGAGCTGCCCGAGCTAGCGCGGCTTGCGCGCCCGCACCGCCAGATACGTGGGCGTATGCAGCTCGTGCAGGCGCCCCTCGCCGTTGCTGTCCTCGTAGAGGTCCTCGATCACGAGCCCCGCGCGCAGCATGCCGCCCAAGGTCTCCGCCAGCCCGTGGCCAAACTGCAGCCCCGCGTCGTCCTGCTCGAGGAAGGCGCGCTGCTCGGGGTTGGCCAGCGGGTCGAAGGGCCAGCTCCACACGATGCGTTCCTCGGCGGCGTCCACCAGGAAGTTGACGGGCGTGTCGAAGCCCGTGAGCAGCACGCCGCCCGGCGCCAGCACGCGGGCGACCTCGCGCCACAGGGGCTCCACCTCGCGGATGTAGCAGATGGACACCGGGTTGAAGACCACATCGAAGCTCGCGTCGTCGAAGGGCAGGCCGCGCGTCATGTCGGCACGCACCAGCTCGATGTCGTAGCCCTCCCGCTGCGCGACGAGGGCCTCGCTGTCGAGCTGCGCCTGCGTGTAGTCGAGGATGGTCGTGCGGGCGCCCGCCGCGACGAAGACCGGCCCCTGCTGCCCGCCGCCACTCGCCAAGCCCAGCACGCGCGTGCCGCGCAGCTCCCCCAGCCACGCGCGCGGCACCGCTTTGGTGGGCGTGAGCTGCAGCCGCACGTCTCCCGCGCAGGCGGCGAGGTAGGCCTCGTGCGACAGCGGCCTGCCCCACTCCCAGCCCTCGTCGATCCAGCGCGCGATGGTCGCCGCGTTGACGTCTGCGTATGTCGTGTCTGCCATCGCGTTCCTTCCGTTGTCGATGGGCGCGTGTGCCAGCCGAAGCCGCCGCTACGCGCGCCCGGCGTCCTTGGCCAGCTTGAGCGCGAACTCGAAGACCTTCTTGCCGTTCACCATGCCGTAGTCGGCCATGGGGATGACCTCGCAGGGGATGTGGTACTGCGCGATCTTGTCTTTGGCCTGTTTGGCCTGGTAGCCGACCTGCGGTCCCAGCAAGACGACGTCGGTGGACTCGTTCACGCGCCGGTCGATGCTGCCCACGCCGTGTGCCTCGATGTCGGCCTCGATGCCGGCCTCTGCCGCCGCCTGGCGCATCTTGGTGACCAGCAGGCTCGTGGACATGCCGCCGGCGCAGAACAGACGAATGGTGATCATGGTTGCTTCTCCTCTCATTGGGTCGCGCGGCCCCCTTGGGCCAATGTCCAGCAACAGCTTATCCGCTGCGCCGCCCCATCCGCACGCACGGCTCGGCGTCGGAACGCATCGGCGCTCGCAATGGTCGTGCCGTCTTCCGCCAACCCTCACACTGCTCGCCGCCACCGTCTGCCAGCCACGGAAAAAAGAGCCACGCACGGCGAACTCGCCGAAACGCCGCGCCGACGGCCCCGCGCGAGCCCTACTCTGGAATCGTTCTCAGGTGTCGAGACCTGCACCTGCACGCCCACGACGGAGGGACCCGCCCATGATGCTCGTCAAGCTCGAACAAAGCCACAACTGGCGCCTGCGCTACCACCTGCAAATGCCTTCGGGCAACATGACCGACCCGAACGGCCTCTCGCAGTTCCAGGGCATCTACCACATCTTCCACCAGTACGAGCCGCGTTGGCCGCGCGAGATGGGCCACGGCTGGGGCCACTGGTCCACGCCCGACCTGCTCACCTGGCATTGGCACGGCGGCGCCATCATGCCGAGCGTGCAGACCGACAAGAACGGCTCGTACTCCGGCTCCGCCATCGTCAACGGCGACGAGCTCTGGTGCTACTACACCGGCAACGAGCTGGAGCCGGGCGGCCGCGCCGCGGGCTTCGACTACGACTTCAAGGGCCGCAAGGCCAACGAGACCCTGGTCATCACCAAAGACGGCGTGACCTTTGGCGAGAAGCGCCCCGTGCTGTGCAACGACCAGTACCCTGCCTACGCCTCCAACCACGTGCGTGACCCCAAGGTCTGGAAGCAGGACGGCAAGTGGCACATGCTGCTCGGCTGCCGCACCATGGAGAGCCACGGCTGCGCGCTGCTCTACTGCTCCGACGACGGCATCAAGTGGGAGATGGAAGGCTCTGCCACCAACAAGGGCGACGGCCCCTTCGGCTACATGTGGGAGTGCCCGAGCGTGGCACAGTTCGGCGACCGCGAGTTCCTCTTCGTGTGCCCGCAGGGCATCCCCAAGCAGCAGTACAAGTTCCAGACCATCCACAACTCCGGCTACTTCCCCATCGAGGGCAAGGTCATCGACCTGCTGGGCCAGGACCCCGGCAAGCAGGACGCCGAGCAGCCGTTCGCCTGCATCGACGAGGACACGTTCGTGGAGCTCGACTACGGCTTCGACTTCTACGCCTGCCAGGTCTTCGAGGACGAGCGCGGCCGCAAGATCCTGATGGCGTGGGCTGGCGTCGCCGACATGGAGTTCGAGTACGACGTGCCGACCACCCGCGAGTGGGCCCACACGCTCACCATGCCGCGCGTGCTCACCCTCAACGACGCGGGCCGCATCTGCCAGTGGCCGGCCGAGGAGATGGACAGCCTGCGTGAGGACGAGGTCGCATGGACGGCCGAGGCTGCCGACGGCGCCACGGGCTACATGGGCTCCTCCACCTACAACAAGTTCAGCATGGAAGGCGCCGTGGGCGTGCGCCTCGACGGCATCGGCGACATCACCGTGGACAACATCGAAGGCACGGGCCACCTCATGCTCAACGGCGACCTGGAGTTCGTCATCAACGAGCACGACGCCGAGCTGGTCTTCCACAGCCACGCGGGCCGCTTCCGCTCGATCCGTCGCCTGCCGCTGTCCGCGCTTTCGGCCGGCAAGGTCGAGAGCCTGCGCGTGATGGTCGACACGTCGGTGGTGGAGATCTTCGTCAACGGCGGCGAGGCCACCATGACCAC
>CACXFF010000341.1 GCA_902766805.1 uncultured Coriobacteriaceae bacterium
GAGGCGCCGACGCCGTTGGCGGCGTCCATGATCGCGTTGGCGAGACGCTCGGCCATGGTCTTCTCCTTGCGGGCGCGGGAGAAGTTCACGAGCCAGCGGATGGCCAGCGTGGTGGCACGACGAGGAGCAACCTCCATGGGGACCTGGTAGGTGGCGCCACCGACGCGCTTGGGCTTGACCTCAAGCGTGGGCTTGACGTTGTCCATGGCCTTCTTGAAGACGGCCAGCGCGTCCTCGCCGGACTTCTCCGCCACGATGTCGAAGGCACCGTAGACGATGCGCTCGGCGACGGACTTCTTGCCGTCAAGCAGGACCTTGTTGATGAGCTGGGTGACCAGACGGTTGTTGTACACGGCGTCAGGCTGGACCTCACGACGCGTTGCTGCGGTACGACGCGGCATGTTCATTCTCCTTCAGGTAGGCGGACGGCCTCATGTTGAGCAGGCGTCCGAAGTGTGCTTGCAAAAAAGGTTTTAGCCGCGCTTGGCGCCGTAGCGGGAGCGGGCCTGCTTGCGGTTCTGGACCGCGCCGCAGTCGTAGGTGCCACGGATGATCTTGTAGCGGACACCAGGCAGGTCGCGGACACGACCGCCACGAATCAGCACGATGGAGTGCTCCTGCAGGTTGTGGCCCTCGCCGGGGATGTAGGCCGTGACCTCGATGCCGTTCACGAGGCGCACACGGGCGACCTTACGCATAGCAGAGTTCGGCTTCTTGGGGGTGGTGGTGAACACGCGGGTGCACACGCCGCGCTTCTGCGGGTTGCGCTGCAGAGCCGGGTTCTTGGACTTCTTCTGGGACGCCTTGCGGCCCTGACGCACGAGCTGGTTAATGGTAGGCACTTATGTCTCCTTTTACCTATCCGGTTGTCTTTGCAATACAGGCGTGTCAGCACACAGCACCTGGAATTGTCGCAAGGAAGAATACTAGCACGCATGTGTCCGAACTGTGTCATTTACTGTCCACGGTGCCGGGCGTATCGCACACAAGCCCTCCACACTTCCCTGCTCGCAAAGACACGCAGCGACAAAATAGGGGCGCCGGTCACCCGACGCCCCTTCTCGTTCCCTGCCCCTAGCCACGCTTTTTGGGCGGACGGCCCCTGCGCTTGGGCGCAAGGCCAGCCTCCCCTTGTGCGCGATAGGCCGAACACCAGCGGAAGAACGCGCTTTTGGAACGCACGTCATACTTCTCCATCGCCTGGCTGGCCGTAAGGCCCTCTTCGAGGTGGGCACGCACAGACGCGACCTTGACCTCGTGAGTGTACGTGCGCCGGAACAGCGCTTCTTCCGCCCTCTGGGCATCCAGAGGGTCGGCAGGCCGATCGCTGAACAGCGACTCTGGCCTCTTGGCGGGTATATCCCCCTTCATGAAAGCTCACCCCATTGCTTTCTCTGTGGCAAGCATCGGCTCGCCTCCCCAATCTGCCATGCGTACCCCATGCGCATGTAGGCTCTTGCACCCCTGGCAAAGGCCTGTAGTCTATTGTTGCACAGGCAATCCTCTACTACGTGCAGATTTTGAACATGTCTCAGGTTGCCTGCGAAATCCCCAATTCTTTTATCCCAAACCCACGCACATATCGATTGATGCATAAGCACAAAAAGCCGTCTTCTCAGACGGCTAAATCTGCTCTATGCCACATTGGCGCAGGCGAATGAGCAAGCTTGTGGGATGGCAGGGCGCCGAATAGAAGGAGGGCTGCGACATGATTGCCGCAGCCCTCCTGTCAGACACGATGGTGCCCAGAGTCGCTACTCGTCCTCTTCGGCGTCCGCCATGAGCTCCTGGTTGACCACCTGGTTGAGCAGGTCATCGAGCGAATCAAGCGACTCGTTGATGATCTCTGAGGAACCAGACGTGGACGTCGAGGGGTTCACGATGGGGCCACCGATGAGCTCGTCGGAGAAGTCGCGCGTGGACGGCGCGGCCGTGCCCAGCATGACGTTGTCCGCGTCGGGGCTGAAGACCATGTTGAGCAGCTGCGACAGGTCCTCGTCGTCGGCAGCGTCGTCGTCCGGCTCGAGGATGTAGAGCAGACCGTGCTGCTCGAGGCCGGCGTGCAGCTCCTCGATGGCCTTGGAGCCGATGCCGTCGATGTGCAGTAGGTCGTCCTCAGTCTTGCCGATGAGGTCACCGACGGTCTCGATGCCCACCTCGGAGAACTTGTTGGTCCAACGCTGCGAAACGCCCAGGTCATCGAAGAGGTACAGCTTGGCGTCCTCGGAGGACAGGGTGCGGCCCGACTTGGAGTAGACGCCGCCGTAGCCATAGTCCTCGCCCACCCAATCGAGCTGGGACGGAAGCTGCTCCTCGATCTCCTTGAGCTCCTCGGGGGCCCACTCGGGCAGGGACTTGTCCAGCGGGCTCACGCTGCCGTCGATGCGCTCGCCATGGTAGGTGAGCGCGACGTCGTGGTAGGCCTGCAGGCCGGTGCCCGCGGGAATCTGCTTGCCGACGATGACGTTGGACTTGAGGTCCATGAGGTTGTCGACCTTGCCCTCGATGGCAGCCTCGGTGAGGACGCCCGCAGTACGGATGAACGACGCGGAGGACAGCCAGGAGTCGATGGAGCTCGCAACCTTGAGGGTGCCCAGAATCGTGGGCTCTGCCTCGGGAGGCGTGCCGCCGTTGGCCACGATGGCATCGGCCACACCGGCGAACTCGTAGCGATCCACGTACTGGCCGAGAAGGTAGTGCGAGTCGCCGGGGTTCGTGATCTGGACGCGACGCAGCATCTGACGCGCGATGACCTCGATGTGCTTGTCGTTGAGGTCGACGCCCTGGCTGGTGTACACGTCTTTGACGCTCTCCACGAAGATGTGCATCGTGGACTCGATGTCGGTGAGCTGGCGCAGGTTGCGGAAGTTCACGAAGCCGCGGGTGATCTGGTCACCGGCGCGCACCACGACGCCGCTCTCGATGCCCGGCATGAAGCGGACCGACGCGGGAACGCGACGCTCGTCCATGATGCGGGACGGGTCATCCTGGTCGAGGATGCGCAGCTGGTACTCGGTACCCTCAGGCGTGATCTGCAGGATGCCGGAGTACGGGGCCAGGTCGGCCTCGCGGCCCAGGATCTTCTCGTTCACGTTGCCGACGAC
>CACXFF010000342.1 GCA_902766805.1 uncultured Coriobacteriaceae bacterium
ACCCTCAACCTGGTCTTCGGTGTGCTCGCTGCGCTGTTCCAGGTGGTAACGGTCATCCTTTCGGGCTGGACCTTCATGCTGCTCGCGTGCCTGGGCTACATTCCAGGCTTCATCTTCTATGCGCAGGCGCGCAAGGAGGCAGGCGCCGAGGGTATCGGCCTCAACAAGACCGAGATGATTCTGGCTGTCGTCATTTCGATCCTGGGCATCATCAGCATCCCGATGACGTTCGCCGGCATCATCCCGGTGTTCTAAAGAGCAGCTAGCCAACGCTCTTCGTACAAAGGGCCGCCCTTTTGCGTAGGGGAGTGGATGTCCGCCAGGCGTGCGGAAGGCCGTCCGTTCCCTCACGTGATGGGCGGCCTTGCTTTCAGCCTCGTAGGGCAAGATGGCCCACGACTGATGACTTAGGGAAAGGAAGCACAGCGTGAAGATCAAGACTATCGGGGTCGAGGCTTATCTGAATGATTATGAGCACCAGGCGCGCCTCGACATCGCCCAGAGCACCATCGCGAGCCTCACCATGGGCGAGATCCTGGAGCTTGACGGCAGCGGGGGAGAGACGTTCTACGAGCAGCTCAACCGCGAGAAGATGAACTACGGCTGGATCGAGGGGTCGGCCGAGTTCAAAGAGGAGGTCGCCAAGCTCTATCGCAACGTCGATCCTGACAACGTGCTCCAGATGAACGGCGGCACCGGCGCCAACCTGAACGCCATCATGGCGCTCGTGGAGCCCGGCTGCCACGTGGTGGCCGAGTACCCCACCTACCAGCCGCTCTACGACCTGCCTGAGGCGCTAGGCGCCGAGGTCGACCACTGGATCATCCACGAGGAGGACGGCTGGCAGCCGCGCCTGGACGAGCTCAAGCGCCTCGTTCGGCCCGACACGCGCCTCATCTGCGTCAACAACGCGAGCAACCCGCTCGGCACCGTCATCACGACCGACGTGATGGAGGAGATCGTCGAGATCGCCAAGAGCGTCGGCGCTTGGGTGCTCTGCGACGAGGTCTTCTTCCCGCTCGAGGAGCCCGAGAAGTGCACGAGCATCGTCGACCTCTACGACAAGGGCGTGTGCACCAACAGCGTGAGCAAGGACTACAGCGTCCCCGCCGCGCGCTGTGGTTGGACCGTCTCTAACAAGGAGCTCGCCGATCGCATGCGTGTGTTGCGCGACTACACCATGATCTGCGGCGGCGTGTTCAACGACGCGCTTGCCACCTACGTGCTGCGCAACCGCGACAAGGTGATCGAGCGCAACCTGGGCATCATCCGTACCAATCGCGCCATCGTGAACGAGTGGATGGCGACCGAGCCGCGCGCGAGCTGGATCGCGCCCAAGGGCGTCAGCGTGAGCTACATGCGGCTTGACATCCCGGTCGACGACGAGAGCTTCTGCCTCGATCTGCTGCGCGATACGGGCGTGCTGCTGGTGCCCGGAAGCCGCTTCGACCTGCCGCGCGGAGCGCGTCTGGGCTACTGCGCGCCGGAGCAGGTGCTGCGCGAGGGTTTGGCGACGCTGAGCTCCTATCTGCGGAAACGTTTCGACTAGGGCGTCACAGACGTGCGATCTTGAGCCTGGGAGCGTGCTCCCAGGCTCTTTCAAACAGGTGGGTACTTGCACGACTATATGCATAAATGTTCGTGAAAAGCTTGATATTCTGAGTTATGTATGCATATCCACAGCTATGAAGGTCGTATGAAGACCTATCCTTTAACGGCTTTTATGTCGCACTTCTTCCGCCGAAAAATCGGGAACGCTCAAAAAAGACCCTGTATTATTTCGAGAAGATTGCGTATCATGTGGTACGTGTAAGGTACATCCTCTGTACGAAAGGAGTTCGACATGGCTGATGTGGCCGCCGAACCGAAGAAGAAACGTGAGATGCTCACGTCCTTCTCGATCATCTTCATCCTCCTCGCGATCGTCGCGCTTCTGACCGTTTTCCTGAACGGCCAGACGTTCACGATTGACGGGGAAGAGGGCGTCGTGGTGGGCGCAACCCTCTCCGACTTCCTCATGGCGCCCGTGCGCGGCTTCGCCGACGCTATCGACGTCTGCCTCTTCGTCATGGTCCTGGGCGGCTTCCTGGGCATCATGAACAAGACCAACGCCCTCGCCGACGGCATCGCGGTGCTCGTCCAGAAGCTCAAGGGCAAGGAGATGGCGCTCATCTGGATTCTTATGGGTGCCTTTGCCCTGGGTGGCACCACCTATGGCATGTGCGAGGAGACCGTGGGCTTCTACGCCCTGCTCTC
>CACXFF010000343.1 GCA_902766805.1 uncultured Coriobacteriaceae bacterium
GCCTGCATGCCCGGCACCCGAGCAGTCGCGCTCGAACTATGCCGCCCGCGTGTAACCCCAGAGCCTCCGGCTTCACGGTAACAGCTCACGCTCCAACCCCCTTGGTACCAAAAAGACCACGTCTTTTTGGTACCAACCCAGCCGCCATGCACCAACGACCCAAAGGGGCCAGGCCCACGCCTGGCCCCGTCTTTCATTGGCATCGGCGTCCCGTCCGCGCGAACGACTTTCCATACTTCTATGTATGGATTCTTCGTCCATCGCCTCGGAGCCGGGGCGCTCAGGAGACTTTCCATACCTATATGTATGGATTCTCGACCGAAAGGGCCCGTTTTGGCCGTTTTGGGAGACTTTCCATACACCTGTGTATGAATTCTTGTCCCAAGGCCCCGTCCGGGCCCTCGGCCGCGACTTTCCATACACCCATGTATGGATTCTTCGGCCACGGCCTTGGCGTGCGGGGAACGCCACTTGGCCGTGTCAGCGTGGGTGGTGAGCCCGGTGTGCCCGCATCCGGCCTTGTATGCCCGCGCGGGAATCGGGTAGAATCCCGACTGACGGCAGCCTAGTGCGTAAAGTGTGGGCTAGGCAGCGCCGTTGGTTAGGAACAGGGGCCTATGGTGCTGGAACACCTTGGCCCCTTCGCATGTTCACTCCCTCAAGTGCCTGGGCCTGTGTTTGCTAGCGGGTTCTTCAGTCTCCTTCCGCGAGGTTTTGAGCTCGAGGTATGCCTTAGCGACCTCCAAGAGGTGGGTCAGCAGCTGTAGGACAGCGGCGATGATTACTACCATGGACGACTCCCTTCAAGATCGAACGGAGGCGCCACCTAGCGCTGCACGGGCTTGGGCCGTCAGCCGGGCCCACCATCATACGCGCACGCGGCTGCTGCCCCAAACACAAAAAGCGGGCGCCCCGCGAGGGACGCCCGCCCAAAAGCCCGCGCCATCGGCCTGCCTACGTTCTCATCTCGAACATCGGCTGAATGGCGGCGATCACCTGCCAGCGCGCGGCAGAGCTCCTATAGTCCACGATGACCCAGAACGCGTCCTGCCTGCCGAGCGCACAGTTGTTGTCGACATCGTACATGTCGGCGGTGAACCAGCGCTTGTGGTAGCGGCTTGCGGCGTCTTCCTTGTGGGACAGGGCCGCGTTGCCCACGAGCGCGTTGCCCAAGGCCGTCGGGTTGTTCCACGTGATGTCGTTGTAGTCGTACGGGGCTCCCTTTTCCGACGTGCCGGGATAGGAGAAGTTGGCCGGCAGCAGCCCCACGAGCTCCATCTCCTTGCGAATCGACTTCGCGCCCTCGTAGCCAGGAATCGTGCGCACGTACGCCTGGCGCTTGGCCATGGTCTCGAAGACTCCGCGGCTCATCGTCGACTGGTTGGTGTAGCCCTTGACATAGTCCTCGTCGCGCTCCGTCAGCACGGAGTCAAAGGTGTCCTTGGTCTCCTGCTGGTCCCACTTGCGCAGCGGTCCGTAGATGGCGCCCATGCCGTCGGACGACTTCTTGTACAGGTTGCCGTTCACGGTGCACAGCACCTTGCCGTTCGTGCGGTCGGTGGCGTAATGCGTGAGCGATCCTTCCGCGCCGATGAGCTTGCTCACCTGCTCGGCAGCCTCCATGAGATCAAGAAGGGTCTGCTCGTACACGGCCTTCTGGGCGTTGTCGCGCGCGTAGTAGATCTGGTGGTTGAGCTCGTTGACTGCCGCGCAGTAAGCGTAGATGAACGCGTTGCCCACATAGGCGATGAAGGTCTGGCGCGCATAGAAGGTCTCGGGCTCCCAGTTCACGCAGTTGGCGGTGAAGTTCAAGAAGCTCAAGACGGCGCCCGTCTGCTGCGTCGCCGCGTTGCCGGTGATGGCGTTGGCCAGGTCCAGCGCTACTTTGGCGGTGCTGGAGCCGCCGCCAGTGAGAGAGGCTTCCGTGGTGGTGCTCGTGTAGAGGTCCTGCAGCGCCTGGCCCGTGGCGGACTTGATGGCGTCGTCGCCCAGCTTGTAGGTGAGGCGGTCCGGAGCATCCTCCGTCAGCTTGAGCGCGCGTATCACCCACGGGCGGTAGCGCAGGGCCTGCCGCGCGAGGTCGGTGAGCCTGCCAACCTGGGTCTTGTAGTCCACCGACGCGTCGAGCTTGTCGAGCTGGGAGGTGACGCCGCCGAGCTGGGCGGTGATGGCGTCGATCTTGTCGTCCATCTCGAACATTTGGTTCATCACGTCATTGATGTTCCAGCTGGTGGAGATGCCCTGTCCCAGCTCGTCGCCAATGAAGTTGAAGAGGATGCCGACGCC
>CACXFF010000344.1 GCA_902766805.1 uncultured Coriobacteriaceae bacterium
AGAGGGGCGCCAAGTCTAGGGGAAAGGAGAGGAGACGCCGTAGGAACCGCACGGACACGGGAACGCATGGCGCCGCACGCGACCGGGCACACGGCCAAAAGGACGGGTCGCCTGCTCCAACGCAGGCGACCCGCACCTCTCACGTCCCTTGATGGACGGCGTCAACCGATGACAGCTTGGCCCTTACGCCGCCCAATGGCCGTCGGCGGCGAACCAGTACCACGTGCCGTTGATGAAGCGCCAGCCCGTGGCCATCGCACCGCTGCTCTCCAGCCAATACCACAAGCTGCCCTGCGCGAGCCATCCCGTGCGCATCGCGCCGTTCTCGTCCAGGTAGTACCAAGTGCTTCCCTGTGCCTGCCAGCCGGTCAGCATCGCGCCCGAGGACGCGAACAGGTACCAGGTGCCGCGTATCGCGCGCCAGCCCGTGGCCATCGCGCCGCTGCTCTCGAACCAGTACCAGACGCCGCCAATCGCGCGCCAGCCGGTGGCCATGATGCCCTGCACGTCGAACCAGTACCAGATGCCACCGATCGCGCGCCAGCCCACCGCGGCCTTGCCCGACTCGTCGATCCAACTCCAGGTGCCGTCGGCATTGTGCCGCCAACCGGTGGTGACTGGCGTGGGCGTGGGAGTAGGCGTGGGCGCGGGGCTCTCCTTGGCCGCCTTCACGGCAGCCAGCGCGTTGACCTTGCCCCAGCCGGTCTCGCGGTCCCAACCCGCGGCTCCCAGATCGGTCGTCGAGGCATAGAGCAGGCGCATGGCCTCGTCAGCCGTCAGCTGCGGATTGACCGCGAACTCCATCGCCAGCACAGCCGAGACCAAGGGCGCGGCCATCGAGGTGCCCGAGAGCCTGTGGTAGCCCGTGGGGGTCACGGCCGCGTCCATGGGATAGGCGGAGAACAAGCTGCTGCCAGGAGCACAGATGTCCTTCTCGTGCGCGTCGGAAGCGTTGTAGTTGGAGGAGGAGAGGCGCTGGTCCGCATCGTCAAGCGAAATGACGCTCACGCAACCCTCGTAATCACCCGGATAGAACGGCGCAGGAACCCCCTTCGGGCAGCTGCCGGCATTGCCTGCCGCGCACACGGTCACGATCCCCGCATCGCGCGCGCGGTCGGCCACATCGAAGAACGCCTTGTCCTCTTTGTCGAGGTGCTCGACCGAGGCTCCCAGCGAGACGTTGGCCACGCGCACGTTGTAGCGCGCGGCGCGGGTCATGCCGCCGTCCTCGGCAAGCAGCCAGTCATAGCAGTCGATCAGCTTGGAGGAACTCGCCCCGCCATAGCGGTCGAAGACCTTGAGGCAGACGAGGCCCGCCCCATTGCTCGCGCCCGCGATGCCGACGCCGTTGTTGGAAACGGCCGAGACCAGGCCGCACACGTGGGAGCCGTGGCCGTAGCCCGCCTCGCCGAGCTTGCCGTCGTCCGAGACGTCTGCGTCGTTTTCGGCGACGTCCCAATACGCCAGCACGTTGGCCTGCAGGTCCGGATGGTGCACGTCGAAGCCTTGGTCTATGACGGCCACGGCGGGACGCTTGGTCAGGGTCGACAGGTCACCCGTGAGCTCCCAGGCCTTCGGGGCCGCAATGGAGTCCAGGTACGGCTGGTCGTCGCGATAGGGGTCGCCCGTGGCCTGCGTCGACAGCGTGCCGGTCAGCCTGCCCGCCACACCGCCCCCGAGCTCCGAGCTCGACAGGCCTTCGTCCGGAAGCGGAGCCGCGGTATAGAGGTAGTTGGGCTGGGCTACCTCGACGCACGCGTCGGCCGCGAGCGCGGCGCACACGGCATCCACGTCCACGCCATCGGCGAGCCGCAGGACCGCGGCGCCCACCCCGTCGCCGCCCAACGCCATCGTGCGCTGCAGGCCGGCCACGCCGGGCACCTGGCAGAGGCGCGCGACGTCCTCGGACGTGGACCCCTCGCACAGGACGACCACGAGCTCTCCTTCAACGTACGCGCGCGTGGCCTCTTCGGCAGAGGCTGCCGAGACCTGTGCCAAAGCTGGCGCAGCGGGGCCGAGCGCACCCCCCAAAGCCAACAGCGCCGACAATACCCACGTGCAGAACCCACGATGCTTCATGTGCGACCTCCCATCATCAACTGCTTAAGTGTAAACGCTGGTTCGCCTCGAACGCCCGAGCCCATCCGCCACACATCGCATCTGCAATGCCAAAGGCCGGCACCGCACGAGCTGCCGATACCCATATATACGAAAGACGCACCGCGATGTGACCATCGTACGCATCGTGATGGTTTGCGCGCGCCGCGACGGGGGCGCGTCGGGGGCCGTCGGAGGTGCCGCCCTGTTGGCAAGCTCCCGTTGGCGAAAGCACGCTCAAAGATGGAAATCAGTCCCTTAATAAAAACAAAAGCCCATGGAGTATCATTTTTGAGCGTGGATTTGCCGACGGTGACCTCAGGAGCAAACATGAACGAGCAGCAGGTATTCGACACGTATGAGCGCATCACCCGCACCCTCATCGCACGCGGGCTCACCGTGAGCACCATGGAGAGCTGCACGGCAGGCTCGTTGGCGTCGCTCATCACCGACACCGAGGGCTCGTCAGCCGCGCTGCGCGGGGCCTTCGTGACGTACTGCAACGAGGCCAAGGTGCTCCAGGGCGTGCCCGCCGCGACCATCGCGCAGCACGGCGTCTACTCGCGCGAGACGGCCGCGGCGATGGCGCACGCGTGCCGCGCGGCCTACCGCGCCGACCTGGGCGTGGGCGTGACGGGCACGATGGGCAACGTGGACCCCCACAACCAGGACAGCACGCCGGGGCAGGCGTATTTCGCCCTCGAGACGGACGCGGGCGTGCAGTGCCACGAGCTGCAGGTTCCCGCGCAGCCCACACGACGCGCCTACAAGCTGTGGGTGGCGCAAGCCATCGGCGAGCGCATCCTGGAGCTGCTCGACAACAGGCCCGACGACACGTCCGGCACCGCGCGTTAGCCAAGGAGCGCCCAAGCCATGTACCAGCGACTCAAGGCATACCTGGCGCGCGTGGAAGCGCTGCTCAAGGCCGACCCCGGCAGCGTGGACTGGGACGAGGCGCTGCGCGAGCACTTGGACCAGACAGCGTTTTTTCAGCACGAGCGCCTCGTCCACCTGCTAGTGACGCTCGCCTTTGCCCTCATGGAGCTGGCATGCGCCCTCGCCTGCGCGCTGCTGCCGCAACCGCTCACGGGAATACTTGCTCTTTTGATTCTTTTGCTGCTCGTCCCCTACATCGTTCACTACTACCATTTGGAAAACGGCGTGCAGAGGCTGTACGTGCAGTACGACCTTTTGTGCGCACGCCGCAGCGAGGTGCGCAAGGCAGACAGCTAGCACCACACCGTCACGGGAAGGAGCTCTCATGTGTACCGCCGTTCGCTTCACCGACCAGCAGGGCAATCTCTATTTTGGACGCAATCTCGACTGGAGCTGCGGATACGGTCAGCGCGTCGTGATCACGCCCACGGGATGGAAGCCCAACTCGCCCTTTGGCGCGACTACTGCCGTCAAGCACCCGGTGTACGGCATGGGCATCGTGGCAGAGAACACGCCGCTGTATTTCGACTGCGCCAATGACGCGGGCCTAGCCGTCGCGGGCCTCAATTTCCCGGGCTACGCGTGCTATGAGAAGCAGGCAGTCGAGGGCAAGGTCAACGTGGCGGCCTGGGAGTTCCCGTTGTGGATCGCCGCGAGCTTCGCGAACGTGGACGAGGTGGAGGAGGCGCTCGCGCACACGGCCATCGTGGACAGCCCCATCAACGACCAGTTCCCCTCTTCCCTGCTGCACTGGATCATCGGCGACGCCACCCGCAGCATCGTGGTGGAATACATGGCCGATGGCATGCACGTGTACCACGACGACTTCGACGTGCTCGCCAACCAGCCGACCTTCGCCTACCACGCGGAGAACGTGCGCAGCTACCTCAACTGCAGTCCCGAGGTCGTGGGCCCGACCCGCTGGCGCGAGGCCACGCTGGCGGCCTTTGGCTCGGGCAGCGGCATGCGCGGCATCCCCGGCGACTGCTACTCGCCCTCGCGCTTCGTGCGCGTGGCGTACCACAACGCCTTCTACCCCGACCAGGTGGGCGAGGCCAAGAACGTGAGCCGCCTGTTCCACACGCTCGGTGCCGTCGCCATGGTGGACGGCGCAGCCAAGATGACCGACGGCGCCTTCGAGATCACCGTGTACACGGGCGGCATCTCGACGGCGACCAACAGCTACTACTACAACACGTACGATGACCCCGCCATCGTGTCGGTCGCGCTGGCCGACCATGACAGCACGGGCAGCGAGCTCATAGAGGTGGCGTAAGGTCCTGCGCCGGCGGGCGCCAAAGACGCAGGTCCGAGCATGCAGCGCGCGAGGCGGAGCTGGGTGGTGCCTGGCTCCGCTTTGGTGTCCGGATGGCCAACCTCCGCACCGCTACGGAAGGAGCCTCGTGCGTGCGGCCGCCAGCGCGTCCTAGCGGCCCAACGCCTCGGTGCCCCGACGCCCCGGCGCGCCGACAACCCAACGCCCTAACGCCCTGCGAACGGCCCCCAAGGACTCAGCTCCACCGCGCACTCCCCCCGCGTGCACACGCAGAGCAGCGCGTCAGACACCTGCCATTCGGCGAAGCAGACGTCGTCAAGCTCGGGGTCATCCCCGATCACCGAGAAGCTCGCGGGCTCGCGCGTGAGGCCCGTGCCGATGAGCTTGATGTAGCTCTCCTTGCGCACCCACAGGCTCGTGAACGCGCGTGCGCGGTCGGCCTGACGGCCAAGCCACGCGAGCTCAGACGCCTGGCAGCAGTAGCGCTCCACCGCTTCGCCGTGGTCCTGTATCGTCTCCACGTCCACGCCCACCGGCAGGTCCGCCACGGCGCAGACCGCCAGCCTGCCGCTGTGGGAGAGGTTGAAGTGCAGCGCAGGATGCCGACTGAGGTAGGGCTTGCCGTGCTCGCCGAAGCCGAGCGTGAGATCGCGCGCACCCGCCTGACGCAGCAGGTCCGCGGCCAAGACGCCCGCGCCAGCACAGAGGCGCTTGTCCTTGGCGAAGCGGCAGCGCTCGACCTTGGCACGGCGTTCGGGCCAAGGCTGCCGCTCGAGGGCCCGGGCCATGAGAACGGGGTCTTCGAGTTCGCTCACGTCGTAGTACGCGCAGGTCACCATCGTGCACCCCCTCTTCACATCCCTGGCGGCAGATCCTTGGGCTTTGGGCGTTGGGCCTTGGGCCGTGACCGACGCCGCCCCCTCGGCCGAGACGGAGACGGCAGCCTCCCAGATTCTACTCTGTCGCGAACGGGCTCTGGCCACAGGCCGGCATGGACAACTCAGGGCTCGACATCCCGCGGGCAAAGGGACAGGAGGCGCGGAAGGCCCCAGGAGCTGGGAGATCGTCGGATGCCCGGCGGACGCGTAGAGCGTCATTGGCATCGATGCTCGGGAAACCCAAGGACCTGCCGTCCACAGATGCCGCCAAGGCCCCCACAAGCTGCGGTCGCCCAAAGGCGATAAGCTGCATAC
>CACXFF010000345.1 GCA_902766805.1 uncultured Coriobacteriaceae bacterium
AGGGCATGTACGTTGCCGCCGATGTCGAGCTGCCGGAGGAAGTCCGTGCGGCGGTCGACGAGCAGACGGTCGCGGCGGTCGAGCTTGCTTCGGCCGAGGCGGCGGGTGCCGCCAACGAGGCTGCGCCGGCCGAGGCGGCTGCAAGCACGAGTCCTGCCGACGCCACGGCTGCCGAGCCAAAAGCGGAGAGCGCGAGCCCGTCTGCCCCCGTCGCGCCTTCTGTTGTCCCTGCCGCAGGCACGACCGCGCAGGGCGCCAAGTCGCGTCAGGCGGCCGCCAAGAAGCCGCGGGTGCGTGTGGGCGTCGCCGGTGCACGTCCCGCCCGTGGCACGTCGCGGAGCGGCTCGAAGCCCGGCACGCGTGCGGCCGCGCGCAGCGCCGCGGAGAGCGAGGTCATCGAAGAGGAGCGCAACGACACGCGCAAAGGCGCGCTGTTCCTGGGCTGCGTGGTGCTGGTCTACATCGTGTACCTCGTGCTTTCGGGCCAGATGTTCCAGTTCGTCGACGCGCTGTCCAAGGTCAACCTCACCTGGGTGTGGTGGGCCTGCTTCTGCTTCATCCTGTACTTCATCTTTGGCGTGGGCGCCTATGTGGTGGCGGTGTGGCTGGACCACGACTCGCCCGTGGGCATCCGCGACCTCATGAGCGTCGAGGCGAGCGGCATCTTCTTTGGCAACCTCACGCCCATGATGGCAGGCGCTGTGCCTGCGCAGATCCTGCGCCTCACGCGCACGGGCTTGGACCCCGGCGAGGCGGCAGCGACGCAGTTCACGCGCTCCATCATGTTCCAGTTCGGCGTGGTGCTCTTTGCCGCTATCATGCTGCTGGCCAAGTTCCGCTTCTTCCTGGAGTCGTACGGCGACATCGTTTTTCTCAACCTCGTGGTCTTCGGCGTGCACTTCGCCGAGCTGTTGGGGCTCTTCGTCGTGTGCCTCGCGCCGAACTTCGTGAAGCGCGTGGGCAACGCGGCCATCAGCTTCCTGTCACGCCACAACTGGCTGAAGGACCGCGAGCACTGGGACGAGGTCGTGAACGTGCAGGTCGACGAGTTCTCGCAGGCGTTCCTGCGTGCCGCCAAGCACCTGCCGTCGATGTTCGTGACGCTCGTGGTCACCATGCTGCAGCTGGCGAGCCTGTACATGATCCCGTGGTTCGTGCTGCGGGCCTTTGGCATCAAGGGCGACTTCGTCGAGTGCCTGGCCGCGGGCTCCATGGTGCAGATGGTCGCCACCGCCGTGCCGCTGCCGGGTGGCACGGGCGGTGCTGAGGGCGGCTTCATGCTGTTCTACGGCAAGCTCTTCGGCAGCTCGGCTACGGCCGGCTTCCTCATCTGGCGCATCGTGACGTTCTTCCTGCCGACCTTCCTGTCGGTGCCGCTGCTCGGCCTGAGGAGCAACACCCGGGTGAGCATCTACCACCGCACGCAGCAGTTCCTCGCGCGCCTGGGCCTCGTGCCGCAGCCGACGGGGCCCATCCCGCAGGTGCGGCGTCATTCTGCCAACGGCGTGAGCGCCAAGGTCAAGCCCCGCAAGAAGTAGCCGTTTGGCACATTGGCATCTCTCTATGACGAGTCCGCCACCCTCAGCCTGTTCGTGAGGATGGCGGACTTGTCGTAGAAAGATATATGCCAAGCTCAGCCGCGCTTGGAGCCCTGGCGCCGGATGCCGCCCTTGCGCCCGGCGGCCTTGTTGGGGCCGATGCCCGCCGTGCCCGCGCCGCCGCGCTTGCCGCCCAAGGGGAGGCCCTGCGTGCCTCGTTTGGCGCGCAGGGCCTCCTTCCAGGCTTGCTGTTGCCGCTGGTCCATCGGACGCTGCCTAGGCGCACAGGTCCTGGGCGCTGCGCACGCGCGCGAGCACGGAGTCGCGGCCGAGCAGCGCGAGGGTCTCGCCTATGCCCGGGGACGCCGCGCCGCCCACGCAGGCCACGCGTATGGGTTGGAAGACCTTGCCCTTGCCCACGCCCAGCTGCTCGGGCAGGGGGTCGAGGGCGGCCTCGATGGCATCGGGCGTCCAAGCGTCCGCGGGAATAGCCGCGAGGGCGTCGGCAGCGGCCACGAGCGCCTCGCGGGCGCCGGCCTTGCCGAGCCACTTGGCCACGGCCTTTTCGTCGTAGGCCAGCTCGTCGTCGGGCGTGTACAGGTAGCGCGCCTGGTCCACGACGTCCTTGGAGAGCGTGCAACGCGGGCGGAAGGCCTCGGCGGCCAGTGCGTACCACGCGGCGTCGTGCGCAGGCGCGCCCTGCTCCTCCAGGCCGGCCGCGACGAGCTGCGGGAGCAGCACCTGGGCCACGAAGTCCTCGTCGGACAGCGCGTGCAGGTATTCGCCGTTGATGTAGTCGAGCTTCTTGGGGTCCATGATGGCGGGGTTCTTGGACACGTGGTCGAGCGAGAACTCCTGCGCCAGGCGCTCGCGCGGGATGACCGTGGACTCGCCGTCGGGCGCCCAGCCCAGCAGCGCAAGGTAGTTCACGAACGCGTCGGAGAGGTAGCCGCCGTCGCGGTACTCCTCGACGCTCGTGGCTCCGTGGCGCTTGGAGAGCTTCTTGCCGTCGGCGCCCAGGATCATCGAGATGTGGGCGAAGGTCGGCGTGGGCGCGCCGATGGCCTCGTAGACCATGATCTGGCGCGGGGTGTTCGAGAGGTGGTCGTCTCCGCGGATGACGTGGGTGATGCCCAT
>CACXFF010000346.1 GCA_902766805.1 uncultured Coriobacteriaceae bacterium
CTGCCGGGGTCGGCTGGCGCGGCGCTCGACTGCGCGTCCGTGGTGGGAAGCGATTCTTGAATGAGCTTGTAGGCGCGTTTGTCCAGGAAGGTCTGGAGTTGGTCGTAAGCGGGGGAGTGCTCCAGAGTCTGGATGCAGGTGGCGAGGTCGTCGCCGTCAATCTGCGTGAGGGTGAGGCGCAGGAGGTTGTCCAAGTACATGTTGAACGACTGGTAGAGGCCGTTGCGGTAGGAGTTGTAGCCGATGGCGCCCAGAAGCAGGCCGTACAGCAGCACGAACAGGACGCAGCCTGCGATGAGGCTCTTCCCGATGCTGCGTCTCTCTGAGGCCATGTCTCTTCTCTCGCCCGACCAAGGCATTTCGAACATGTTAGCTTAAGGGTCGGACAATAATTCCCCGTCTCGCCGTGTGGTGGACCTTGTTACCTGCTGGTCACGGACTTCGGGTTGCCTGTCGGTACCAAAAAGACGTGGTCTTTCCAGTACCACCAGGCGCTGCTGGGATACGATGACCTCGCGAAAGGGAGGCCCATGGAACGCAACACGTCACGCCGTACGCTGCTCGTCGCTGGCATCGCGCTCGTCGCGCTGTTGGCGATCGCGTCGTTTGCCTACACGCGGCTCACGGCTGGTCGCCAAGCCGGTGCCGCGGCAGTCTCGTCGTCCACCTCGTCTGCGCCGACCGAAACCCTCGCCGAGCGCGACGCCACGGTCTACACCGCGTCGGGCGAGCCGATGCAGCTCACTGCCCTTGCCGCCGGCAAGCCCTTCGTGCTGAACTTCTGGGCCACGTGGTGTCCGTACTGCATAGACGAAATGCCCGATTACCTGCAGATTTACCACGACTACTCCGACCGCGTGAACTTCGCTTTCGTCGATGTGACCGATGGCAAGCGCGAGACACAGCCCAAAGCCGAGGCGTGGCTCCGGGACAACGGCATGACCGAGCTGCCTGCGTACTTCGACACGTCCCTCGACGCCGTCCGGGCCTTTGGCGCCGCCTCGTACCCGTACACGGTGGTCGTGGACGCCGACGGCGCCATCCAGTTCGCACGGCCGGGACGCATCGACGTGTCGCTGATCCGCGGCCTGCTCAACACGTTGGTCTAGGGGCGCAGCATGGAGTACCTGATCACGTTCCTGGAAGGCGTGGTAACCTTCCTCTCGCCGTGCATGCTGCCGTTGCTGCCCATCTACCTGTCGTTCTTTGCCGGCGGCGCGGACGTGGGCGCCACGGGTGCGGATGCGGCGACGACCAACGCGCCCAAGCCCAACGAGGCCAACGTCGCGGCCGACCCCAACGCCCCCGCGGCGACGGCTGGCGAGTCCAAACCCAACGAGGCCAACGTCGCGGCCGACCCCAACGCCCCCAACCCTGCCGCTCAGCCCGCGCCGCGCCACAGCTCCGTCGCCCACACCCTGCTCTGCGCCGTCTGCTTCGTGTTGGGCTTCGGCCTGGTCTTCGTGGCGATGGGCGCCTTCGCCGGCACGCTTGGCGCCCTGCTGCTGCGCTACCGGCGCGTGTTGGACATCGTGTGCGGCGCTGTGGTCGTGGCGTTGGGCCTGAGCTACCTGGGCGTGCTGCCCCTGCCAAGCTTTGGCCGCAGCTCCACGGGTGCGCGCGGCCCGGTGCGCTCGCCGTTGGGCTGCTTCATCTTTGGCATGGTGTTCAGCGTGAGTTGGACGCCGTGCGTGAGTACCTTCCTCGGCTCGGCGCTGAGCTTGGCGGCGGCAAGCGCGAGCGCGACCAAAGGTGTCGCGCTGCTGACCTGCTATTCGTTGGGCCTCGGGCTGCCCTTCGTCCTCGCGGCGTTGGCCGTGGACCAGCTGTCCGGTGCCTTTGGTTGGGTCAAGCAACACTACGACGTGGTGAACAAGGTCTGCGGCGTGCTGCTCGTGGTGGTCGGTCTGCTCATGGCCAGCGGCTGGCTGGGCGCCTGGCTGGGCATGCTGCCCGCGTAGCGCTGGTTGGGTATATGGCTGTGCATGCTGTCCGCATAGGCGAAAGAGAGGCTGGACCTCTCACGATAAAAGAGGGCCATCTACGTGGCAACGTGGGTTAGGCCGGTCGTTATACGTCCGGATTACCACAGTATCGGGAGGTCCAGCCAAGACCTACTTTATCTGTATCGGTTTCGACGTGCGCGCAAGAACGATAAGCGTGCACGCGCGACCGCCCGACGCGTCCGCCCCACGCGAACGTCCGACGCGACCGCCCGACGCACCTACGCGTCCACTTCTCCCAACGGCAGGCGGTAGAGCTCCTTGTACCGCGCGCCGTCGCGTGAGAGTTCGCTGCGGTACAGCGTGAGCGCCGCGGCGACGCTCGCCTGCGGGAAGACCAGCTCGGGAAGCGCGCCGCGCGGGATCTGTGCGCGGCGGGCGAGCGTGAGGTGCGGCAGGAACGCCTTGGCATCGTAGGCCAGGTCGCGCGCGTCCAAGGCTTTGCGCAGGTCGCGGGCGCAATCCATGAGCGCGGGGTCCCGACGGAAGCCCAACCACAGGGTCGCGTCGCTCGGCTTGCCGAAGCTCCCCAACCCGTTCGGCACGAGCGGCGGCGCCAGAATCGTGGCCAGCGTATCGGCGGGGAAGACCTCGTCCATCGCGTCCATGGCGTCGCGCGCCTGCGCGTCGGCAATCTCGCCGAGGAAGGCCAAGGTGAGGTGGTAGTTGGCCCGCGGCACGAAGCGTGCGTCGACCGTGGCGGCGAGCTGTCGCGCGAGGTCGGCGCATTCGTGGCGGAACTCGTCGTTGGTTTCCAAAGCGATGAACGCGCGCATGGGTCTCCTGTCCGTTGGGCGTCCGTGGCTGC
>CACXFF010000347.1 GCA_902766805.1 uncultured Coriobacteriaceae bacterium
CGCTCGCCTCGCGGCCTTTGGCAAAGGCGTCCTCGAGAGCGGCCTGGTGCGCAGCCTCGCGCGCCTTGGCCTCCTCGTCCTGCGCCGTGCCAGCCTCCTCGGCCACGGCCTCGGCAGCAGCCTCCTTGGCAGCCTCTTCGACCGCTTCTTCGACGACAGCCTCGGCAGCAGCCTCCTCAACAGCGTCCTCAACCGCTTCCTCGGCGACGGCCTCCTCGACCACGTCCTGCTCCACGGCTTCGTTCATCTTCTCCACGTCCATGCTGTGCCCTTCTCTTTCGGCTTGAGTAAGCCAAGCTGTTACCACGAAGTCTCTTGTACCCTCTTGCGCGGAATCCCATCGCGTCTGTTCCCAACTGTTGACAACATTCACGGTCGCTCCCATGCGCCCTTGCGACCCGAGCCGGGCGCCGCCAGCCGAAAGCCCGCGACAGCCCCGTGCGACGCCGCGCACAATGGAAGCCGTATGACCCAAAGCCGAAGACAAGGAGCGCAGCATGGACGCATCTGACAGTACCCGCACCCCCGTGACCTTCGCCAGCCACGATGGGCACAGCACCTGCCATGGCTATCTCTGGTGGCAGGAGGACCCGCTGGCCGCCGAAGAGGGCAGCGTGCGTCCCGCGGGGGTCGTTCAACTGGTACACGGCATGTCAGAGCACATCGAGCGCTACGACGATTTTGCGCGCTTCCTCGTGGGGCAGGGCTACCTCGTGGCAGGTCACGACCACATCGGCCACGGCAAGAGCTCTCCGCGCGAACAGTGGGGCGTGATGCCTCTCAAGAACGGGCGCGAGTGCCTGGTGGAGGACGTCCACAGCCTGCGTCGCCTGGTGGAGGGCATCGTGCCCGCGTCCACCCCGTACTTCATCTTTGGCCACTCCATGGGCAGCTTCGTGCTGCGCTGCTATCTGGGCGAACACGCCGACGGGCTGGCGGGCGCCATCGTCTGCGGCACCGGCACCGTCGCCGGCAGCGCCTCGGTCGCCGGGCGCAGCCTCGCGCGCCTGATGGCTCGCATGCGCGGCGCCGACTACAAGTCCAAGCTGCTGCACAACATGGCCGAGGGCGCCTATGCCAAGGAGATCCCCGACCGGCTGACCGACCTAGACTGGCTCTCGTACAACCGTGCCAACGTGGATGCCTACCAAGCGGCCGAGGACTGCGGCTTCGCCTTTGGCACAAGCGGCTACGCCACGCTCACCGACCTCACGGCCACCTGCTGCAAGCCGTCGTGGCCCGCGCGCTACCCGGCCGACCTCCCGCTGCTGTTCATCGCGGGGGACGGCGATCCGGTGGGCGCCTTTGGCAAGGGCGTGCGCAAGGCCGTGGACCAGGCCAAACTCGCCGGCTGCAACGATGTCACCTGCATCATCTACGACCACATGCGCCACGAGATCCTGAACGAGGACGAGCGCCAGAAGGTCTACGACGACGTGCTCGGCTGGCTCGAGGTCAAGCGCTGAGGCGCGCGTCCGTGTCGTGCCCTAGTCCCAACCCGAGGATGGAGGAACCATGCCCAAACAGTATGTGATCGCGCTCGACCAGGGGACGACGTCGAGCCGTGCGGTGCTCGTCGACCACCAAGGCCAGATGGTGGATGTGGTGCAGCGCGAGTTTGCCCAAATCTACCCCCAGCCCGGCTGGGTCGAGCACAACCCGCAGGACATCCTCATGAGCCAGATCGGCTCGCTCACCGAGTTGGTGCAGCGCCATGGGCTCACGGAGGACGACGTCGCCGCCATCGGCATCGACAACCAGCGCGAGACCACCATCGTGTGGGACCCCACGGGCAACCCGGTGTTCAACGCCATCGTCTGGCAGTGCCGCCGCACCGCGCCGATGGTCGAAGAGCTCTGCTCGGCGCCCGAGACCCGCGCGCTGATTCAGGCCAAGACCGGCCTGCTTCCCGACGCGTACTTCTCCGCGTCCAAGATCAAATGGATCCTGGACAACGTGCCCGGCGCCCGGCAGAAGGCCGAGGCGGGCGAGCTGTTCTTCGGCACGGTGGACACTTGGCTCGTGTGGGTGCTCACCGGCGGCCTGGTGCACGCCACCGACCCCACCAACGCCAGCCGCACGATGCTCTACGACATCCACCGCGGCTGCTGGGACGACGAGCTGCTCGCGCTCTTTGGCATCCCGCGCTCCATGATGCCCGAGGTGCGGCCCAGCGCCGGCTTCTTCGGCGAGACGAGCTATCCGGGCGTGCCGGCGGGCATCCCCATCTGCGGCGTGGCGGGCGACCAGCAGTCGGCGCTCTTTGGCCAGTGCTGCTTCTCCCCGGGCGAGGCCAAGAACACCTACGGCACGGGCTGCTTCCTGCTGCTACACACCGGCACCGAGGCCCCGCTCTCGCGCAACAACCTCGTGACCACGATCGTGGCCAATCCGCCCGACGTGGAGCCGATCCAGTACGCCCTGGAGGGCTCCGTCTTCGTCGCCGGCGCGCTCATCCAGTGGCTGCGTGACGAGATGGGCATCCTGCGCGATGCGGGCGAGTCGGAATACCTGGCCCAGAGCGTGCCCGACACGGGCGGCGTCTACGTGGTGCCCGCCTTCACCGGCCTGGGCGCGCCGTACTGGAATGCCGAGGCACGCGGCCTCATCTGCGGCATCACGCGTGGCACGCGCCCGGCCCACCTGGTGCGCGCGTCGCTGGAGGCGCTGGCCTACCAGAGCGTGGACCTCGTGCGCGCGATGGAGGCCGACGCCGGGGTGCGGCTCGACACGCTCAACGTGGACGGCGGTGCGTCGCGCAACAACTTCTTGATGCAGTTCCAGGCCGACGTGCTGGGCTGCCAGATCCGGCGTCCGGCCAACATCGAGACCACCTCGCTCGGCGCGGCCTTCCTCGCGGGCCTGGCGAGCGGCTTCTGGGGCGGCACCGACGAGCTGCGCGGCCTGCGCGCGACCGACGACGTGTTCAGCCCCGCACGCGACGATGCCGACGTGGAGCGGCTGCTCGCCGGCTGGAAGGACGCCATCCGCCGCGCGCTGTAGGACTTTGCCCCGTTTGGCATATATCTCCCCAAGACAAGGCTGCCACCCTCAACCTGTACCTGAGGGTGGCAGCCTTGTCTGAGAGAGAAATGTGCCAACCGGGGTGCTAGTCCTCGTCGGCAAGGCGCTGGATCATCGCCGTGAGGGCCTCGGCGCTGTTGAAGTTGGCGGGGACAATCTCTTTGGCGGGAACCTCCACGTCGAACTCCTCGTCGATTGCCGACACGATGGCAAGGATGTCGAACGAGTCCAGATGACGGTCGTCCACGAGCGTGGTGACGTGCTCGTAGTCCACCCCGTCACGCACACCCTCGAGCATCTCGATGACCGCCTCAAGCGTAATGTCGTCCATGATTGTCTCCTATCTCCGCGAGCGCCCACCATTGAGCGCGCTGCTTTCCACGTAGTCGCGTGCCAGCGTCACGGCGCCCGCGCCCTCACGCAGCAGCACCCGTGGCAGCGTCCGGCTCAGGAAGAGCGCGGGCGCCTCGGTGACGGCATAGGCGCCGCACAGCGAGAACGCCAAGACGTCGCCACGCTGCAAGCCGCGCAGCTCCAGCGCACGCACCAGCACGTCGTTCACGGTGCACAGGCTACCACAAAGGCACCAGGTATCCGGATCGTCCTCGCAACCCTCACGCGACAGGTCGCGCAGCGGCGGCACGTGCAAGCCCATCATCTGCCCGAAGTAGTTGACGTGGTGCATGCCGCCATCCAGGATCGCGTAGCGCGTGTCCCCGTTGCGCTTGAGGTCCATGGCGCGCGTGAGATAGGTGCCGCAGGGCGCGGCGAAGAAGCGCCCCATCTCCACGGTGAGCTCGAAGTCCCGTGCCACTTCCTGCAGGTCGGGTGCGAGCTCGCGCAGCGGCGCCAGGTCGTCGCCCTCCTCGGCACCGTCGAAGTACGCGATGGGCAGCCCCGGCCCGTATTCCAGTCGACGTGGCTCCCATGCGTGCTCGCACGCGAGCTCCCGCGCAAACGCGCGCAGCATCTCGAGCTCGGCACGCTGGCGCTTGAGCTTGGCACGCTGCGTCCCCACGAAATAGTGCAGTCCGACGAAATCCAGATGCGGATAGTCCGCACGATGGTCGACGAGCCACAGCAGGTCCTCGCGCGCCATGCCGAACTGCGAGCCAGCGCTCAGACGCAGGAGCACCTGCGCGCGCTGTCCGCGCTCGGCGGCAACCTGCTCCAGGTACGTGGCGTGCAGCAGCGACTCGGCCGTGAGCACGCCCGCGCCGTACGCCAGCGCCTCCGCTATGTCCACGGGCTCCTTGTTCACGCCGGAGTACACGATCTGCGCAGGCTCCACGCCCGCGTCCTCGCAGATGGCAAGCTCACCAGGGCTGCACACCTCGAGCCGCGCGACCTCCTGGGCGGCAGCGGCCGCCAGGAAGGGGTTGGCCTTCATCGCGAAGCACAGCGCGACCTGCGGGCCCACGATCTGCTGACAAGCGCGCAGGCGAGCGCGGAACGCCTCCAGGTCAAAGACGTACGTGGGCGTGCCGTACTCCTGCGCGAGCGCCAGAAGCTCCTGCGTGCTCATCGGGTCGCCTCCTTGGTCTGGGCAAGGGCCGTGCGGTCCACCTTGCCGTTTTTGGTGAGGGGCAGCGCCTCCATGCGCAGCAGCTTGCCCGGCACCATGTAGTGCGGCAGCCGCGCAGCGAGCTCCACGCGCAGCGCCTCCTCGTCGAGCCCTCCCTCGTAGAACAGCACGATGCGCTTGCGCCGGTCGTTGTAGGCGCAGCACGCGCGCTCCACCCCGTCGGTCCCCTGCGCCACGGCCTCGATCTCGCCGAGTTCGATGCGCTGCCCCAAGTGCTTGACCTGGTGGTCCTTGCGCCCGGCGTACATCAGCTCGCCGTCCTCGTTCCAAAAGCCCAGGTCGCCCGTGCGGTAGATGGTCTCGCGCGTCGCGGCGTTGAGCGGGTTCTGGACGAAGGCCTGCGCCGTGAGCTCGGGGGCGCGATAGTAGCCCAGCCCCACGCAGCTGCCGCCCACGCAGATCTCACCCTGCTGCCCGGGCTCGGTGACCTCGTGCCCGTCCCCGTCGAGCAGGAAGACCTTCTCATTGGGGAAGGGACGGCCGATGGGAATGGCCTCGTCGCGGCCGTAGCTGCGTTCCACCACATGGTAGGTGCAGTTGCAGGTGATTTCGGTGGGACCGTAGACGTTCACGAAGAGCGCCTCGGGCAGGGCCTCGCGCCAACGCGCCAGATGCTTGGGCGGCATGACCTCGCCCGAAAAGATCACGCGCCGCACGCTCGTGGGCACGCGATACTTGAGCCCGCCCATGATGGACACGAAGCACAGCGCGCTCACCGCCCAGGTGCAGCTGCTGATCTGCCGGTCGGCCAGGAAGTCCATGAGCTTCACCGGCTCCGAGAAGTACGCGCGCGGTATGAGGTGCAGCGTCGCGCCGGTGAGCAGCGCGCTGTAGATGTCCTTGACCGACACATCGAAGTCGAAGGGCGCCTGGTTGCCAATGCGATCGTCCTCGCCTATGCCAAAGAGCCGCACGAACGGCTCGATGAAGTCGATGACCGAGCGGTGCGCGATCGCCACGCCCTTCGGCGCACCGGTGCTGCCGCTCGTGAAGTTCACGTAGAGCGGGTCAACGTCCAAAGCACTCGCCCTGCGGGCCTCGAGCAGTTCGGGGTCCGGCGTCGCGTCAAGCTCCTCCAGCTCCACCACGTCCACCCCCAGCGGGCCGAGCAGCTCGTGGGCCCGGGCGCTCGAGGCGGCGTCGGTCAGCACCACGCCCGGCTCGAGCGTGGCCATGATGTGGGCGAGGCGCTCCTGGGGCTGACGCACGTCGATGACCGCATAGGGGCAGCGTGCGTAGGCGCAGCCCAGCATGGCGGCCAGGCAGGCGGGGCTTTTCTCCAGGTACAGCGCCACCGGCGTGCAGGGTGCGCAGCGCGCGGCGACCCAAGTGCCCAGAGCCCGCGCCCGCTCCTGCAGAGCGCCAAAGCTCAGCTCGTCGTCCACCCCGCTCACGGCGACCTTGTCCGGCACGCGCGCGGCCGTCGCCTCCAGCCATTCCAGTACGTTGCGCACGCAGGCGCCACCCATCTCGCCACTCATACTGCCGCCTCCACCGTTCGGTATCGGGAATAGGGCACGTCCTTGCCCTGCTCGCGCGCGCACACGCGCAGCTTGTACACGCCGGGACCCTCGGGCACGTAGAGCGCTTCGGCCGAAGCGTCCCAGTCACGCCAGACCTCCCAGTCTTGCCTTTCGGGACGCCACACGAGCATCTGGTACTCCAGCTGCGCGCCCTCGCCGGCAATCGGCTCCGCGCTCACGGCGATCCCGCCATCTCGCGCCTGCGTCTCCACGCAGAGCAGGTCCACGTAATCTTTGGACGCCAGGTACTCGTCCGGGCCATAGAACAGCCCGTCCACGTCATGGCCCGCACGCAGCTCCACGAGCAGGCGGCCAAAGGACGCGCTGAACGCTTCGGCGCCCGTGCGGTTGAGATGCGTGAAGTCCGCAAAGACGTCCGTCCGCGTCACGTCGTACAGCTCGGGACGCGCGAGGTTGAAGTCGAAGTAGCGCGCGCCGTACTCCCCCACCAGCGCGCGGATCTGCGCGCCCTGGTCGAAGTACTTGCGCCCATAGCTCAGCACGCTGAACACGGGCAGTGGCGGGAACACCACCAGCAGCTCGACGCCACGCTCCTGGCATAAGCCGCAGATGCGCCGCAGGGTATCCAGCTTGCGCTCGTCGAAGGGCGCGCCGCCAAAGGTGCGCACGTAGGGCACCGCGAGGTCCTCGTTGAAGTCGAAGACATGGGAGGTGGTCGAGAAGCCCTGGCCCAGGCGCTCCACTTCCTCCCAGCTCGCGCCCGGCAGCGCCTCCTTCCCCAGCTTCACGCGCACGTTGGACACGATGTCGGTGGGCAGCAGGTACACGTGCTCGTTGACCCACGGGAATACCCAGTTGAGCGAGTCGGCCGTGCCCAAGAGCCTGTCATCGGCCAACAGCGTGACCGTGTCCCGCACGGCGGCCAGCGGATCGTCGACGTTCTTGTAACGCACGAAGGCGCGCCCCGGGTTGGAGACCCCCACCTTCTGCAGGGAGTCATACTCCAGGCCCAGCACCACGCAGCGCAGCTCGGCATGATCGGCCAACGCGCGCTCGAGGCCCATCAGCGACTCCTCCAGGTGCTGTGCGGACGAGCACATGTTGAAGGAGCTCGTCTGTGCCTGCGCGTCCACCACCTGCGGATAGAAGGCCTGCTCGGGGATCGACGTGCCCAGGTAGAGGGTGTCCAGGCGCTCGGTGGCGCGATAGTCCTGCCACATGGCGCGGCTGTTGGACGCCACGGGCTCCAGCACGAAGCCCGCCAGCGCGTTGGCGGCCCACACGATGGCCACGGCGCACAGCACGCGGGCGATAAGCTTAGAAATTCGCATACAGGAAGCCCTCCGCGCTCGGCACCAACACGAAGCCCATCAGCGTGCACAGGCCCATCACGACCAGGGCCACGATCCTGAGCGCGAAGGGGCGCGCCAGCAGCAGCGCGGCTGCGTCGTGCCCGCGCTCGGCAGCCAGGCTCACCGCGAACACGATCGCGCAGGCAACGCCCGCGAGCGCCAGGCACTTGAGGGCGTCGGTCACGTTCAGGCTCGCGTACGCACCTGCCAACAGCTGAGGCTCGAACGCGCACAGCGTGTTGCGCAGGCCCAAGAAGCACTGCGCCGGGTCCACGATGCGGTCGAAGTACCAGCCGATGTTCACCACCAGGAAGGTACGCAGCACGCGCACCACGTGCCAGAAGGCCCCCTGGGCATCGATGCGCAGCAGCTCGAGGGCGCGGCGCGAGAGCGGCATCGTGAGGTCGGCGATCGCGATCACCAGGCCGTTGTACAGGCCCCAGAGCAGGTAGTGCGGCTCGGGGCCGTGCCACAGGCCCACGAGCAGGAAGACGACCACGTTGGCCAGAGACGCCGGCAGCGTACGCCCGATGTGCTGGCCGAACGTCCTGCCCGACCACTTGCCCAAGCGCTGCATGGGGGCCGTGAGGGCGAGCGGGTAAAACACGTAGTCGCGCATCCACGCGCCCAGGCTGATGTGCCAACGTCGCCAGAAGTCGCCCAGCGACGTGGCGAAGTACGGCTGGCGGAAGTTCTGCGCCATCTCTATGCCAAAGAGCTCCGAGACGCCGCGCACCATATCGATGCCGCCCGAGAAGTCTGCGTACTGCTGGGCCGAATAGAGCAGGATGCCAAAGGCCACCAGCGAGCCAGGGGTGCCCGGCTCGATGCCGTCCAAGCAGGCGCTCACGCTCGAGACGAGGACGTTGGCGATGGCGTATTTCTTGAGCAGGCCAAAGGACAGCAACAGCAGGCCGCGCCAGCTGCGCTCCGCGTCCGGCCTGTGCGTGCCCAGAAGCTGGGGCGCCAAGGCATCGTAGCGGTTGATCGGACCCTGGATGAGCTGGGGGAACCACGAGACGAACAGCAGGTATTTGGGCAGGCTCTGCTCCGGATCGTACTTGCCGTTGTAGGTGTCGATCACGTAGGAGAGCGACTGGAAGGTGTAGAACGACAGGCCGAGCGGCAGCAGCAGGCGGCAGGCCAGCGGGGAATCCGCCTGCCCCAGGGCGCCCAGGATGGCGTTCCAGTACTTGATATAGGCCAGCACGCCCAGGTTGAGCGCCAAAACTGCCCACAGCAGCACACGCTTGCGACGCTGGTAGCGTTCGCGCACGGCCTTTTTTTGCGCGCGATCGCGCAGGCCCTTGCGCTCGGCTTTGGCCTGGGCGTCCAAGGCGGCGAAACGCCGGCCCATGAACCAGCAGGACACGGCCGTGAGCAGGATGAAGGCGAGGTTCTGCCAACCCGATGCCAGGTAGAAGCCCATGCTCGCCACCAGCAGGACGACCCACTGCGCTCCCGGGCGCACGCGGCCGACCACGTAGTAGCAGGTGAGCGCCCCGCACAGGAAGAGCACGAACTGTAAAGAATAGAGCTCCATAGTCCCCAAAAAAGCGCGGCCGTCCGCAGATGCGGGAGCCGCGCGGCTTGATACCAACCGTTGGGAGACATAGTACAACAGGCGTCTCGTGGCGTTTATCGGTGGCGTTCAGTTGTGATGGTCTCGCGAAGCTGCACGGGCGAGCGGCAGAGCGCCTACCCCTCCGGATGAGCGGCGATGTACTCCTCTGCCTCGCGTTCGGCTCGCTCGATGAAGACGCGCAGGGCCTCTTGCGCCTCCGCACCGCGAGGGTGCGTGCGGGCCGTGAGGGGCTCGTCCACCACGAGGGCACGTTCGCGCCACGAGACGCCTGCCTGCCCGTCTTCGAGTGCGGCCAAGCCCTCCACCCCGAGCTCACGTATGGTCGAGCCGCGCTGGGCGCCCAAGAAGAGCAGGTGGTCGAAGGCATCGGCGAACGCCGGCCAGCTCGACCCGCAGAGTGCCTCGAGCGTGCGGACCCCACGGGCGAGCACGCACACGCGCAGGTTGGCAGGGGCGACGTCCAGGGCGGCAGCAAGCTCGAGGCCGTCGCCTGCAAGCGCGGCGCGGGCGTCCACCAGCATCGTGACGGGCAGAGGCCCATCGAGCAGGCGCACGAAGCTCGGAAGGCCCACGGCGTTGAGCACCGCAGACGCAGGCTCCCAGTTGATGAAGCCCGGAGCCGCGACCAGCTCGCGCGCGGCCGCGGGGGCGCTCACGCAAGCCGCGTCCTCGCAGCGCTCGCGCACGTCCGTATAGCCGCACGCCAACAGGTAGGGCAGCAGACGGGCCTCGAGGCGCACGCTGTCCTCGGGGTCGAAGATGCTCACGTACGAGCCAAACGCTTGCAGCAGCGTGGGCTCGACGAACTGATCGAAGGCGTCCTGCGGTCTCGGGGCGAAACACAGGACATGCTGGCTGCCGCAGCGACCTGTCAAGGCAGACTGCGTCATGCTCAGCGGGATGGCGTCTTGTGGCAAGTCGATGGTTGTCATGCTGAGGACCTCTCTCCTGGCCTGGCGGGCACGCGCGTTGTGGCGTGTGACTGGATGTGCCGTTAAACATAGCATATCAGCCCACTCGTGCTTTTAAGTGTCAACACTCAGCTGTCTGTCCCCCGTTCCGAGTCACGCGAGATTTTTTGTCCGAGCGGGTTGATACGTTCTCATCGTCGCGTGGCACCCAGAGAAGGAGATGGTGAAATGAACGCAGGCTACATCACGATTGACCAGGCCGACAGCTATACGACGCTTCAGGAGGTCGCGCTGGGCACCGGCCAGCTGCTTATTGACGCAGCCAATGGATCAGATGACATCGAGCGGCCGATGAGAGAAGCCCTCATCACGCTGGGGCAGTGCCTGCGCGACAGCGCAGCACACTCCATACGCCTGACAGGAGAATCGCCCGTGTAAGGAGGCGGGCCCAAGCTCCACGCGGCACCCTTCCGCACTACGGGGCACGAGCCACCTTCCTCGGCGGCACACAACAACGAACAGGCACCCACCACCGATGATCGCCACGCGCACAGGATGGGGCGCCACCCTGATGACGTCCCGGGCAGACCCCCC
>CACXFF010000348.1 GCA_902766805.1 uncultured Coriobacteriaceae bacterium
ACGCCGTGAACATCGTCTACTTCCTCTCGTTCCTCATCCGGAGCTGGGCGTTGTTCGACTACACCGCCAACGAGTGCCACAGCTACGAGACCTTCGGGCGTCATGCGCGGGTAGTCCTGACGATTCCGCTGCTCATCATGCTGCTGGCCGTGCTCTCCACCCCCGTGACCCACCTGATCTTCTCGGTCACGTCCGAAGAGGGCTACGTGAGCGGCGTCATGTACCCCTCCATCTACTACTGCCTCTACCTCTACATCGGCCTCTCGCTGCTCTGCGTCCCCGCAGCGCATAGCTCGCTGACCCCGCGCCTGGCGGGAAGCACCCTGCTGTACAACGCGGTGCTGCTCACGGGCGTCGTGATACGCCGCGCTTGGCCGTACACGCTCGTGATGAGCTACATCAACACCCTGGCCGTCCTCATCATCTACCTTTCCGCCCAGAACCCCGACCTGTTCCGCAACCGCAAGACCGGCCTGTTCAACCGTGACGCGTTCGACCGCATCGTCTCCGAGCTTCTGTACCAGCAGGCCCCCTTCCACTGCATCGTGGCGAGCGCCAACAACTACGATTCGGCCAAGGCCCTCTACGGCCCGCACCAGCTGGGCGAGTGCCTGCGCGTCATCGGGCAGTGGCTGATCGACGAGTTCCCGGGCTACTACGTCTTCTACTTCCGCTCGGGCCGCTTCCTGCTGCTGTACAAGGGCGCCTTCCAAGACGAGCGCGAGGCGGTCATGGACAAGCTCAGAGCCGGCCTCTCCAGTCCCTGGCGGACCGAGAACAGCGAGGTGTCGCTCACCATCTCGGCCATGGTGCTGCCCTCCACGTCCATGCCGGACGACCTCTCCGACGTCAAGGAGCTCGTCTTCAGCTCCTTCGACCGCGCCTACGAGGAGAACACCAAAGGCAACCTGCTCATCACAGACGACGTGCTCAGTGAGCTCGAGCGCCAGGAGGCTGTGCGGGCGGCGCTCGTGAGGGCGTTGGCGCATCGTCGCATCGAGGTCTACCTGCAACCCATCTACTCCGCAGGAGACAAGCGCGTGGTGAGCGCCGAGGCCTTGGCCCGCCTGAACGACCCCGAGTTGGGCTTCATCCCGCCCGACGAGTTCATCCGCATCGCCGAGCAGACGGGCGACATCATGGCGTTGGGCGACCAGATCTTTGAGCGGGTCTGCGTCCTGCTACAGGCCGGCCAGCTCGCCACCGTGGGGGTCGAGCGCATCAACGTCAACCTCTCCCCCGCCCAGTGCATGAACGACCGGCTCGCCCACGAGTTTTCCGCCATCGCCGACAGCCATGGCGTCTCGCTGTCCAACGTGGACTTCGAGATCACCGAGACGTCCCTGGAAGACTTCCACCTCATCCAGAAGCAGATGGTACTGTTGCGCGAGAGCGGCGCGACTTTCGCCCTCGACGACTTCGGCACGGGCACATCCAACATCACCCGCCTCATGCAGCTCCCCATCGACACCGTCAAGCTGGACATGACCGTGGTGAGCTCGTACTTCAGCGGCGACCTGGCCATCCTGCCCGACCTGGTCAACATGTTCCACAACGCAGGCAAGCAAGTGGTGGTGGAAGGCGTGGAGACGGCGGAGATGCACAGCGCGCTTGAGGCCATGGGCTGCGACTACGAGCAGGGTTACTACTTCATGCGCCCGTCTACGCCCGAGGAGTTCGTCGAGCGCCTGAGCGCGAACGCGGCACGCTAGCGCAGAGCGCCCCGCCACTGGGCAAGACATGCCACAAATCCATGCTTTGCCGGCCCCCGGCTTGGCCCCCAGACGGCTCGCTGCCTGACCCCCAGGCTCAACGAATCTCGGATGAGGCATGAGTTGTGTGACCGTCCATAGTAGAATTGCCCCGTATGCCATTGCGAGCTCGACAAAGCAACCGAAAGGGGCACATCATGGCAGGCTTCATCCAAGCGCTCGGCAGCGCACGCAATAAGACCAAGGACTCTATCGACTACAGCGCCCGTGGCAAAGAGATCATGGGCATCCTCAAGAAGTACGACTACAGCGATGGCCTCACGCCCGAGATGACGGTCGAGCTCCTGCAGGACCTGGGTCCCACCTTCGTCAAACTCGGCCAGATCGCCTCCACCCACACCGACATGCTGCCCGTAGAATACTGCGACGCCCTGGCCAAGCTGCGCTCGAGCGTCGCACCCATGGATGCCGCGACGGTGCACGCCCAGATCGAAAAGCACCTGGGCCGCCCTGCCAACGAGATCTTCCAGTCCTTCGACGACACGCCACTGGGCGCAGCCTCCATCGGCCAGGTGCACAAGGCCACGCTCGAGGACGGTACCGTGGTGGCCGTGAAGGTGCGCCGTCCCGGCGTCGTCGACACCGTGGCCCAGGACTTCGCCCTCATCGAAAAGGTGCTGGAGACGGCCGACATGTTCTCTGCCAACAAAGAGGACACGATGGACCTCATGACCATGGTCAAGGAGCTGGAGCAGACCTCCAATGTGGAGCTCGACTTCACCAACGAGCAGCGCAACCTCGTGCGCTTCTGGCAGAACAACGTCGACCGCGAGAACGTCACCTCGCCCAAGTGCTACGAGGACTACACCAACGAGGCCATCCTCACCGAGGACTTCGTCTCCGGCCCCGAGGTGGGCGACACCGCGTACGTCGAGTCACTGTCCGACGAGGAGCGCGATCGCCTGGGCAACCTGCTTGCCGACAACTACGTGGAGCAGATCCTCACGGACGGCTTCTACCACGCCGACCCGCACGCCGGCAACGTGCTGCTCGTGGGCGACGGCATCGAGTGGATTGACTTCGGCATGATGGGCTACGTCAGCTCCAAGCAGCGCCAGATTCTGCTCGACCTCGTCACGGCGCTCGTCAAGCGCGACAACTATGGCCTCAAGCGCTGCGTGCTGCAGATCGCGCACCCGCGCGGCCCCATCGACCACGGCGCGCTGCTCGACATGTGCGAGCAGATGACCTCCCAGTTCGCCGACAGCGACCTGGAGAGCTTCGACACCGGCGACCTGCTCGACACCATGACCAAGAACCTCGAGGACGAGGGCTACGACATCGACCCGTTCCTCACCAACCTCGGCCGTGGCCTGCTCACCATCGAGGGCACCATCAAGGCGCTCTCCCCGCGCGTCAACATCATGGAGTGCATGACGCGTCACATCGAGCTGGGCTTCGACCCCGCAAGCCTCGAGCGCATGGTCGAGGCCTTCGTGATGAAGGGCGTCCAGGGCATCGACGACCTGGCGGGGCTGCCCACCAAGGCGACGGAGACGCTCGACATGCTCCAGAAGAGCCAGCTCAAGCTCGGCGGCGACTTCGGCCTGACCCCGAAGACCGTGCGGACCGTCTCGTTCCTCGTGCGCAACGCCATCATGGCCATGCTCGCCACAGCGCTCTTCATCGGCGCATGCCTGCTGTGCTCCGCCGGAGCGAACTCGGGCATCCAGCACCTCGTCACGGCGGGCTATATCTTTGGCTTCGCGGGCTTCGCGCTCATGATCTTCGTCTTCGTCGCCGTCAGGAAGGATTAGCCGCACGGCAAATCCAAGTGGAGTACCCGAGAGCAAGCATCGGGTCCGCCCCATGCGCACTCCCTCAGGCACGACCCGCATTGGCGCGGGCCGTGCCTTTCTTTGTGCCACAGGCGCGACAGAGGCCGAGCCGCCGATCTCGAAGAAACGCGCTCTTCCGACCCGCTACTCCTGAGGAATGCCCAATTGCTCTAGGGCGCTGCGCAGAATCTCCGGATCGACACCTTGTTCGCCGAGAAGCCCGGCTAGGTCACGCGCCCCTTGAATCGTGCCCTGCTCGATGCCGCGTTCTATGCCCTGCTCGATGCCCTGCTCGATGCCCTGCTCGATGCCCTGCTCGATGCCCTGCTCGATGCCCTGCTCGATGCC